>JAFSVJ010000052.1 GCA_017445025.1 Abditibacteriota bacterium
ATATTGTGGGCTATGCAATGGCTTGTATTTTTACAAGAGGAAAGTCCGAGCTCCACAGGACAGGGTGACCGGTAACACCGGCCAAAGGTGACTTAGGGAAAGTGCCACAGAAAAGGAAACTCCCGGACGTGTCCGAGAAAAGCTGAAAAGGTGGTGTAAGAGACCACCGGACTCTTCGTGAGGAGAGTGCCCGGTAAACCCCACCCGGAGCAAGACCGATTAAGGAGTTATGGTTGGTCCGACCATCCTTGGGTGTGTCGCTAAAGCTGTGTGGTAACACACAGATTAGACAGATCATTGCATAAAACAGAACTCGGCTTACGGCCCACAATTTTAAAAATCAGAAAGCAGAAAGTTAAATTTGCTTTGCAAATTTAAAAATATTAAAGCAGAAAGCAGAACGAACCCCCGTCGCCTTCAGCGACACCCCCTTGGGAAGGGGGTAGTCCCCCCGTCAGTTGCTTACGCAACTGCCACCCCCCATTTTTCTTCGAAAAATAGGGGGACACATTTAGCGGGTGAGAAATTTTAAAAAGCAGAAAGCATAAAAGTAAAAAGGTTAATTCTTTGACGGAAACTGAAGAAAATATTAATTATACCAAAATAATTGATGATATTGCGGAGTATGTTCACAAAAAAAAGTTGGAAACTCCCGCTATTATGTTTTTGGAAATGAATAAGCCTTTGACTTTGTTTTATTCATCTATGTTTTTGGTTTCTACTCCTGTTTTAGGTGCTTTTTTGGGACCTGAGAGAATGAAAAAGCTTTATCTTATTATGGAAAAGCGAGAGAATATAGAGAAACTTATCCGCAGAATCGAAGAAGTAAGCAAAGAAAAAGAATAATTTTATGTGATGCTTCGCACCAGGATTTTGATTTTTGATTTTCTATTTTTGATTTTAAAATGGCAACACACGGAACACTAACAATTTATGTCCTTGAAGGCTTAATGATAGTCTTCATATTATGGAAAATAATATCAGCACGAATGGGAAAGGAACTGTTTATCAGAAAGATAAACGGTTTAAATGCTATTGAGGAAGCTGTGGGTAGGTCCACGGAGATGGGGAAGCCTCTGTTATATTCCTTTGGAATGAGCGGTTTTGGTATTGTAGGTCTTCAGTCACTGGCAATTTTATCATATATTGCCAATATGTCTGCGAGATATGAGAGCAAGATTATAAGTGCATATTCCGATTCTCTTTTGTTGGCGGCGGGAGATGAGGTGACCAGAGAGGCTTATGAAAACCAAGGGGTTTCGGATTTATATGACCCCGGTGACAGCAGATTCCTGTCGGAAAACCAGTTTGCATATACTTCCAGTGTGGTAGGTATCATGTATAGAGAGAAACCGGCGTCTATAGTGTATATGGGTTTCTTTGCCGGTGAGGCTCTTATTTTGACGGAAAACGGTCAAGCAAGCGGAGCTATGCAGATAGCGGGAACTCCGGAGACCATACAGGTGCCATTTTTCTTGGCGTCTTGTGATTGGACTATTATAGGTGACGAATACTATGCGGCAGCGGCATATTTGTCAAAAGAGCCTACCATGTTGGGATCCTTGGTAGGTCAAGATTGGAGCAAATTATTAATATTAATATTTATTATATCAGGTTTTATAGTTTGCAATTTAAACAGTTTTTTTGATTGGAATATATTAAATATTATAAGTAAATTTTGGACAGGTTAAGGAGATAAGAAAATGGCTAAAAAGAAAGAAAAGGAAATAAGCGGAGGACAGACTTCCGTATTGGTGATTATTATATGCTTGTTGGTTATAGCATTGGCATATATGATAGGAAGAGATTATATAGCTTCTATGTTTAAAGGTGAAGAAGGTTCAAGCCCCATATTTAGACCTATAGGAAAGCATAGGGATACTACACCTCCCTCTGATGTAAAGGAAGAGAATAACAATGTAAAGGAAACTCCCGAGGCAACTTTGGAGCCTAAGGAAGAGGAGCCGAAAGAAGAGGTTAAGGAAGAGCCTAAGAAAGAAGTTAAAAAGGACATTAAACAAGAGATTAAGAAAAAAGTCAGAAGAATTACCAAACAAGAAGCTAAAGACATAAAAACCCTTGAGGATGTGGACAGAGAAACCAAACAAAGAGAAAGTGATGCGGAACTCCTTGACAGAGTTGACAGAAATATAAATCAAGAAAAAGCTAATGAGTAGCCTTTGGGTTTTTTCGAAAATAGGTATATACTTATTTGTGATAAAAACAAGGAATATTATCTATAATAGTTGACTTTTTCTTTTTAAAAGTTGTATAATATGTTTGTATTAAATATTTAGACTTATTGTGAAACTTTTTTTGAAGTTTTAAAGTCTTATACTTAGATTAAAATTTTTCAAGGAGATATAAAATGAAAAAAGGTTTTACCTTAATCGAGTTGTTGGTGGTTATAGCTATCATAGCTATTTTAGCTGCCATATTGTTCCCTGTTTTCGCACAGGCAAGAGAAAAAGCAAGAGCTGCAAGTTGTTTGTCAAACTGTAAGCAATTAGGAACTGCCCTAATGCTTTACACTGACGACTATGACGAGACAGTTCCAATTGTTGAGAACACAGCCATAACAGGTGCATCTATGAGAGCTGATGCAACTTTGAATGCTTACCCAAGTTCACATTATTTGTTTACCGACTGGGCAGTTGGTGGTGGCGACTGTTGGTCATGGTCTGACTGTATTTTCCCTTATGTTAAGAATATTCAAATGTATACTTGTCCAAGTGGTGGAAAGAACAAATACGGATACGGATATAATGGTATGTTGGTTGGCGGTTATACACATTTTGATGCTAACCCTTCTTCAGCATTTAGCAACCAAGTAGGTCCCGCTCCTGTTTGTTTGGCTCAAATTTCTAACTCTTCTGAGATAGTATTTGTAGCTGATACAATTCAATACTCAGGCAGTCAATGGGCTTCTACAGTTATGTCACCTGTTCTTGCTTACCAAACAGCTGTGACAGGTTCATCTTTCACACAACCTAACAGACACAATGGTGGTGCCAACTACACATTCTGTGACGGTCACGCCAAGTTCTACAAATTACACCAAGGTCCATCTTCAGTAGGTGAATGGTCTTGGGGTGACGGTTGTCAATACTGGGATCCTGCATACTACAATTAGGATAATTAAAAAATTAAGGCCTTGCTGTTTGGCAAAGCCTTTTTTTTTGTGATAATTCTAAAATGATAAAAAAGGGACGATTTAAAATTTGACAAATGTGGTAAAATGTTATATAATAATAATGGTTTAAAGTGGCTACTTTAAATATTAAAAAGTTTAACATTAAAACATATATATTGGAGGACCTTCATGGTAAAAATCGGTATTAACGGTTTTGGTAGAATCGGAAGACTTGTTTTCCGTGCTTCAACAAAAAGAGATGATATTCAAGTTGTAGGTATTAACGACCTTCTTGATGTAGATTACATGGCTTATATGCTTAAGTATGACACAGTTCACGGTGCATTTGACGGTGAAGTATGTGTTAAGGACGGAAAGCTTGTAGTTAACGGTGACGAAATTAGAGTGACAGCCGAAAAGAACCCTGCTGACTTAAAGTGGAATGAAGTAGGTGCTGAATATGTAGTTGAATCTACAGGTTTATTCTTAACCAAAGAAAAAGCTCAAGGTCACATTGACGCCGGTGCTAAGTATGTTGTTATGTCTGCTCCTTCAAAGGACGACACACCTATGTTCGTATGCGGTGTAAACGCTGACACTTACGCAGGTCAACAATTCGTTTCTAACGCTTCTTGTACAACAAACTGTCTTGCTCCTATAGCTAAGGTTATCAACGACAAATTCGGTATGGTAGAAGGTTTAATGACCACAGTTCACGCTGCCACAAACACACAAAAGACTGTTGACGCTCCATCATTAAAGGACTGGAGAGGCGGAAGAAGTGTATTCTGCAACATTATCCCATCTTCAACAGGTGCTGCCAAGGCTGTTGGTAAAGTTATCCCTGAACTTAACGGTAAATTAACCGGTATGTCTTTAAGAGTTCCTACTGCTGACGTATCTGTAGTTGACTTAACATGTACTCTTGCCAAGAGTGCTACTTATGATGAAATCTGTGCCGCTATGAAAGAAGCTGCCGAAGGTGAACTTAAGGGTATCTTAGGTTACACAGAAGACTCTGTTGTATCCAGTGACTTCATCAATGACGCAAGAACATCTATCTTTGATGCTAAAGCAGGTATTGCTTTAACAGATAAGTTCGTAAAGCCTGTTTCTTGGTACGACAATGAATGGGGTTACTCAAACAAGGTTCTTGATCTTATTAAGATTATGGCTTGCAAGAACGGTTCTTGCTCTTGCTGCGGTAAGTAATTGGTTTAAAATAATATAAAAGCCTCGTCTATACGGGGCTTTTTTAAAATATTGAGGTTCTTATGGGCTATTGTGGAGAAGATTGCAAAAAGTGTAATTGCTATATAGCAACAATTAACGATGACGACAATTTGAGAGTGGTGACTGCAGCTATGTGGACAAATCTCTATGGTCATGAGTTTAATAAAGAAGATATAAACTGTCTTGGCTGTGAAGGTGACGGAATAAAGTGTGGTTTTTGTTCTATATGTGAAGTGAGAGCTTGTGCAATTGAGAAGAATCTCACAAGTTGCGATCAATGCCCGGAAAAGCCTTGTGAAAAACTTGCCAAATTAGGTAAGATTGACGAAAACAGAGCAGCTCAAGCTTAGGTGACTTATGGGTTATTGCGGAATAGACTGTAAAACTTGCAGAAATTTTCAGGATTACAGGTTAGTTAAGGACAGAAAGGAGCGAGTTCAAGTTTGCTATGCCCTTGGTTTTTCTGCGGATACGGAAGATATCATTGAGTGTTTTGGTTGTGAATATGACGAGAATATAAACCCGGAAACAGATTGTTTGGATTTTTGTCTTAAATGTGAAAAGAGAGCCTGTGCCATTAAGAAAAAGGTTTCCTCTTGTTTAGATTGTAAAGAATATAAGTGTGATAAATACACACCTTTAAAATACAAAGAAAAAGCATAAAATGGGCTACACATTTGTCCCCCTAAGCCATAGGCTTGGGGGGTGGCAGTTGCGAAAGCAACTGACGGGGGGATGGAAATCAAAATGGGCTACTGCGGACTTGATTGTAAAAAGTGTAATGTATATATTGCAACTCTTAATAATGATGATGTTTTGCGAGAGAGTGAAGCAAAAGAGTGGACAAGAGTTTTTAACAGAGAGTTCACAAAAGATATGATGAATTGCACAGGTTGTGAGGGTGATGGTGAAAAAGTTTGGCTTTGCAAAGAGTGTAAAGTTCGAGAATGTGCAATTAATAAAGGTGTTAGTGTTTGTAATGAATGCAAAGACTATCCTTGTGAAACTATAAAATCTTATATGTGATTGTAATTGCAGAGGAAATGATATATTATTGTTTCTTTTGCTATTATAATTAACATTTAAAATGGAGAAAAATATGGCTAAAAAAACAGTTAAAGATGTGGACTTAAAGGGTAAGAAAGTCCTAATGAGAGCTGATTTTAATGTGCCTCTCGATGGTGACAGAAATATTACCGATGACAGAAGAATTAAAGCAGCCCTTCCCACAATCCAATATATTTTAGATCAAGGCGCCTGCCTTGTGCTTATGAGCCACCTTGGCAGACCTAAATTTGATGATGACAACAACCTTCTTGACGAGTGCAGACCAAAGTTTAACCTTGACCCTGTGGCAAAGAGATTGTCAGAACTCTTGGGAAAGCCTGTAAAGAAACTTGATGATTGTATTGGCGCTGAAGTTAAGGCAGCTGTCGATGCTATGAAGCCCGGTGATGTGGTTTTACTTGAAAATGTTAGATTTTACAAAGCCGAAACCAAGAACAAAGAAGACTTTGCCAAAGAACTGGCCTCATTCGGTGAAATTTTTGTTAACGATGCTTTCGGAACAGCTCACAGAGCTCACGCTTCAACCGAAGGTGTGACACACTACATTCCCGGCGTTTCCGGTTTCTTAATTGAAAAGGAACTCAAATACTTGGGTAATGCCGTTGCTAATCCGGAAAGACCTTTTATTGCCATTTTAGGTGGTGCAAAGGTTGTTGACAAGATACCTGTTATTAATAACTTGCTTGAAAAAGTTGACGGTATCATCATAGGTGGAGGAATGGCTTATACTTTTCTTAAAATAAAAGGTTTTGAAATAGGAAAGTCTCTTTTTGATGAAGCCGGTGTAGAAGATGCCAAGGCCGCTCTTGCCAAGGCTGAAGCAAAGGGCGTTAAGATTTACTTGCCTGTTGACAATGTATGCGGAAAGGAATTTGCCAATGATACAGATATAGTGGTTGTAGATAATGCCGATACTCCAGCAGATTACATGTGTATGGATATAGGTCCAAAAACCATTGCCGAATATGTAGAAGTGGTAAAGAGTGCCAAGACAGTTGTATGGAACGGTCCTATGGGTTGTTTTGAAATGGACAACTTTGCAGCCGGAACAAAGGCTATTGCCAATGCTCTTGCAGAAAGCGACTGTGTTTCTATAATCGGTGGTGGTGACAGTGCCGCAGCAGTTGAGAAATTCGGTGTTGCCGACAAGATGAGCCACGTTTCCACCGGGGGTGGTGCTTCCCTTGAATTCCTTGAAGGAAAAGTGCTTCCCGGTGTTGCCGCTCTTGAAGATAAGTAATTGATAAAAAATAAATGACAGGATTTAGGTCCTGTCATTTTTTTATTTTTCTTTTTTGAATTTTTTGATTAATGCAAAAATAATAATCAATAAAACTATAAAAGAGAGGGAATAGATTATTATATTTTTATTATTGTTCTTTGGTTGCCTGATTATTCCTTCTTTTTCATATTCCTCTAATTTTCTTTGGGTTTCTTTTGCTATTTCTTCTGGGGATTTTTCTGAGGCGTTTCTTTGTAAAATGGGAATATCTTGTCTGTTATCAAGAACATCAACGTTCTTTTCCGTAAAGGTATAATCTTCTTTGTTTGGTTCTTTGAAAGTAGCGGAATCTATGGTATATTTTTTAGATACTTTGTGGAAATCACCTTTTTGTTCTATATAGCTTGCGATGTAGTATTTGTTATCTATTAATATGGGATCATAATATTCCAGAATGAGATAGAGAGTGCCGGTTTTAGCGGAATATCTTTCTACTCTTGTGGCAAGATAATCGTGTTCCGGGTCCAATGTTGCCACGATTTTAGAAGTTTGTCTATATCCCGTTAATACATTATCTTTTATCTCTATATTTTCTAATTTGGATAGTCCTCGTCCAAAGAGAAGTAAGAATCCTGAGTTGTCCGGAGCAACAACCGGGGAAATATTATCTCTTTCTCTCATTAATATTTTTGTGTTATTTTCATATTCGAATTTTTCTTTTCCGTCAAAATAAAAGGTTTGGTGACGCCCACCACTTATTTTGTAGGCACCGGTTTTGGAATAGACAATGTTAAATTTAATTTTAATGGGTTCATTGGCTTGGTTTTTCATAGTGCCTTCGTCGTAATAGGAAACAGTTCCTTGGGTCATGGCGTCATCTATTGTTTTAAGCTTATCAAGGATAGGGTCAGAAAAGCACTGACATGTTAATAACAATATTATGGAAATAATAATGTATTGTTTCATAATATTCTCCTTGTGGTTTCTATTTTTATTATATCATATTTTAAAACAAGTGTCAATTATTTGAAAAATATCGGAAAATGTGGTAAAATATAATTAGTAATAATATGGAGTTTGATAAATGAGAATCAGTTTAAGTATTTTGTTGTTATTGTTGGTATGTCAATGTTTTTGTGATCCTATTATGGATAAACTGACAGAAATAGACAATCAAATGAATAACGGAAAAGTTGAATATACTGTAATATCTAAAGATAAACGGGTTGGCACTCAAGAAATGATTTTGTCTTATTTGGAAGGTGGTATTTTTAAAAAAGAAATTATTTTTGAAAAAACCGGAAAACTTACTGAATATTATGATGGAAAAGACTATATATCGGTTAATGACGGAACCCCCGGCTCATCTTCTGTTCAATTTAGAAACAAAGATTCCATTGAAAAGGCTTACCCTTATTCAAAGGTTCATCCTCATGCAAGTTGCACTTACGGAAGAGGACTTTCACTATTAAATCTATCCAACATTTCAATAAATGATAATATATTAACCGGTGAAGAGCATGGTTGGCAGGTTAAAGCCTATTTGGACCCTAAATATGATTATGCCTGTTATAAATTAGAGATAAAAGTAGGGAAAGTTGTCACTGATACATTAATTAATTCCGATCCCATATTGGTTGATAATAAGTATTATGTGTATACTAAATCAAAAAGCAAGCATCCTTATCAATTAAGGGATTTGGATGATGAGATTATTATAAGTTCTATAACATTTGTTCCACCTAATAAGAAAGATATTGAATTTGATTGGAAGAAAAGTGAGTTGCCTGTTGTTGATACAAGGGTAAATGATTTACCGGTTGGCTATAGCAGAGATAGTTTGGAAAAGGATATATCTTCGGATAAACTTTTGGAAAAATCCAAAAAAAATGTCACAGAAATTTATGGAAATGAACCATTAAAAATCCAAAATCCGAATACAAAAAAATTTTTGCTATTGATTTCATTTGTTGTAATTTTATTTTTATTGATATTTTTTGTTAAAAAGATTACAAAAAAATCTTAAATTTTAGAAAAATAATAGGAGATAATTATGAAAAAAACAGTATTATTTTTAAGTTTTGTTTTTGTTTTATTTTCTACCGTGATTTTTGCCGAAAATAGTTTAATAAATAAGATTTGTGAAATTGATAAGACCTATGAGCAGGGGACAATTTCTTATTCTGTAGCCTCCGATATATTCGGAGAACAGCATAGTGGTGAAGATATATTAACTTACAGCAGTGATAAAAAATATAAAAGAGCTGATATTCAAAAGGGTATAAAATCTGATTGGTATTTTGACGGAAAAGATTATTTTGAATATACAGAAAATAAGGATCAAAGTTATGTTATGTTAAGAAAAGGGTCAAAGCCTGAGACTAATGACTTTACTTGGAATAACTTATCTACATATCCTAATTTTTGTTACGGAAGAGGAATATCTCATTTAGAAAATGCCACCATAAAAGATAATGTGGTGACCGGTAAATTAAAGGGTTCTGACAGGATTATAAAGGCTTATATAGATCCTCAATATGATTATTTGGCATATAAAATAGAATGTTATGGTCCTAAAGGGAATTTAACCGGAACCATAACAAATAAAAATCCTAAACTCATAGACGGAAAGTATTATATCTTTACAAATTCTTTTTGTAGTATAGTCACTCATGATAAAAATACGAAATTTGAAGAAACTATTAATATAAAGGAAGCAACTTTTGCCCCACCGAAAGAAAGTGATTATACTTTTGATTGGGAAAACTTAAATGTTGCTGTTTATGACGATCGGGTTGCTCCGCCTGTACACTATAATAAGGGTGAATTAAAAATAAAGAATCTTGATGAATTAAGTCAAATAACTCAAGAAAGAGTAAATAATAGAGTTATTGACGAAAAATTATTAGAGGAATTGTCAGATGATAAAAAACATATAACTGTTAATCCGGTTTTCGTTATGATGTTTAGTATTTTGTTGTTTGCAGGCATTTTGTCTTTGTTAATAATTAGGATAATAAGAAGAAAATAAGACTGTTATTTACTGCCAAGGTTTGGTTGTCCATTGGTCTTTTTTAAGTTTTAGTGTCTTTTTGACATAATTTTCGGATATCTTGAGTAATTCGTCAAGAGATTTTATTTTTTGGATATCTTTTTTGTCATAGTGTATTTTTATAGGTTCGGTGACCGTTCCGTTATCTTTTGTTATTTTGTATAATCTGCAATCCTCAACATTATATTTTTTTATTTCCGTTAACAGATTTATATTTTGAAAACTGCTTTTTTCCGGGAATTTGGCGTTAGAGATAGTGTATACCGTTTTACTGTTTGTATCTGTTTTTATGGATTTACTCATAATATAAACATTGTTTACTTTTATAGGCTTTTCATAATTAATTTCAAATATTTTATCGTTTTTATAGTAAGCTTTTAGGTATGTTATTAAGTAGTCTTTTTTTGGATCAACTTTAGCTATAAATCTTGTATCTTCATATAATATTCCGGAAATATTGTTTGTTTTTGGGTTATATACTATATTTTTAAGATTAGATAATCCCCGTCCGTAAAGGACAGAAGGTTCACTGATATATGAACATACAATACGTGATTTTAGTTCGGGAGAAAATTGGAAAATAGAGCAAGTAGTATTGAAAAACTGAAATGCTGTATTGTTTTGATAGTAATCAATATGAGTGGATTTTTCTGTAATATAATGATGGGGTGTCTCTTCCTTGTATACTTCTTTTATAATGGTAGGATTATATATGACGGTAGATTTTTTGGTTTTTCTCAATTCGTTTTTTAGATATCGGTTCTCTTCATATTGTATCATTCCGTTTTTAAATTTACTGTCAACAGTTTGGATTTTCCTTTCAAAATCAGAAACAGCAAACAGTGAACTGCTTAATAATACAAGGATTATAATAAAAATACGATATTTCATAATTGACCTCAAAATATAATCTATTTATATTATATCATACTTTATAAATTAAGGTCAAATCTTTATTAATTGAATGATTTGGTTAATATGTGATATAATATAGGTAGATAAGAAGCCCGGAGTTATATTTTATGAATAAAAAACTAAAAATAGGATTGTTTATATGTAGTTTTATTCTAATAGTGGTTTTATTGGTTGTATTACTATATGTTTATTGGAATAATTTGCTATTAAAAGGATTAAATATTACTAAACCTTCTAATCAAGTATATCTTTCATATAATTGGACGGTAAAGCAATACAAAACTCCCAAGGAGTTTATAGATTATCACAATAAAACCTTTAAATATCAAATTAAACCCAATGAAGAAACAATAACTACAAGTCCCTTAGATGTTATAGCTTCTTCTGAGGATTTATTTGTCGGTTGTAATAACAAATCTGTTTGTTGTTATTACAAAGATCCTTTATTATATATTTTACATACAGTCAGATTTGATTTAGATAAAAAACAGTTTGTAAGTCTTGGGGAAGATAAGTTAGTGCCGTCAATTAATATTGAAACCAATTCGGACCCTCTAAACTATCTTGTTCCCTTTTTGGGCTTTTATGAACCCGGATATGATATATTTAAAAAAAGTAAGTTTAAGTTAAATAAAAAGGGTAAAATAGAATATTTAGATAATCATAAGTTTAATATTGAATATAACGAAGAAGGCTTTATTTCCAAACTTGTATCTTATGATATGGAATATACATTTAGTTATTATATAAAGATAGAGAGTGCGGATATATATGTTCCTAAGGCAGTTAAGTGTATAAGATACCAAAGTTATGGAGAAGATTATATGAAAAACAGATTTGTTTCTTCAGAAGATAATTTGAGTTTAATAAACAATTCTGTTGTAAATATAGATTTTGAGAAGATAATTCAAAGTCCGAATTATAATGTTTTTGTTGATGATATGCGTTATCCTCAATTAAAAGGCGGATATTTATTTAATAAAGAATATAAAACAATCAATAATAATACAAAGGCTTTGTTGAAAGAGTTAGGATTTGATGAAGTTAGAGAGAGAAATATCTCAATATTTAAAACTATTTCATTAGTAATTATACTATTAATTTTAGTTAGATTTGTTGTATTAGTTATCAGAAAGGCAAAAAAGTAATGTTATTCTATAATTGCCGGATAAAATAGATTATAAGAGGAGGTATTTATGAAAATCAAAATCATTTTTATTATTTTATTGATATTTTTATTTACAGGTGCTGCTTTTGCTTATGAAAAGCTTGATGTGAACAAGGATGAATGTTATTTGATTGAATATGATACCAAAGAGACAATTCATAAAATGCCGGATAAGTGGTATGATATTTGGAGAGGAGTTGCTGAAAAAGAAATAAAAGAGGCAAAAAAGAATAACAATAATGGACAAGTTAAAGCTCAAGAGGCTTTTTTAAAAAAAATAGACATAGATCATACAGGAGCTATAGTTAATAAGAAAAGTCTGTTTATAGGTAATAATGATTTTGGCTTGTGGTGTGAAGATTTTAAAGGTATAAATATTGATCAATCATATTTCTGCAATAATAAAGGTTATTCTTATGGTTCTTTGAGCACTTATATAGATTATAATCTTGAAAAAAAGGAAGGCTGGGGGACAAGTATCCATTTTATCAAAGAAAAACCTTTTTTTGATAATTTTCCTTTTTTGGGGTTTGATACAAATTATAATACTCTTGTAGATAACAGATTATTATACAAAGAAGTTCATTTGAAAGTTGAGAAGGATTCTGTCACATTAATGGATGCCGAAAATGTCTATATAAAGTATGTCTTCGGTTCAAATGAAATGATACCAAAGAAAGTGGTTATTGATTATTATTGTGACTATGATTTTACATATCATCAGAGAACTTTGGAGCTGACTTTATCTAAAATTGAAAAGTATAAGGTAGCAGATTTGTTAAAAGATATTTATCACCCGGATGAAGTCACAAGTGTTACTAAAGATAATAAGGTAGTGACATATTACCCGGGGGAAGAGTCCACCATAGAGGTCTTGAATAAAGATAATGAGATACCCAAAAAAGCTATAGTTTTATCCTATATCCTTAAAATAGTTTTATTAATTTTAATCATATTTATTCTTGTTAGGTTGTTTTCCAAAGTAGCCAAGAAAAAGGAAGGAAAATGATTTTAAAGTGTTTATAATAAAGATATAACCGAATATCGGACCTGATATTAGTTATATTAAATAGATTTTTATATGATTTGACAAAATATGAAAAATGTGATATATTATAGTTAGTAAACTAACTTTTAAATAGAGGTAAACTTATAAAATCTAAAATTGTTTTGATAATAATGGTTTTGTTATTATCTAATGTTATTTTTGGAAGTGTATGTTTTTATAAGAAAAATATAATAGACGTGGCGACTTATCAACTTTGTCACGAAGAAGGATTGGTTACTCCACTTAGATATATTTTTGTTACTTTTCGTTTTATATAACAGAACAATGTAAATTATTTACTGTTTCAGCTTCAAAAGATTGTAATGTTGTTGCTCAGTATTCAAATTATAAATATATTCATCATTTTGAGGAAAATTGTATAAAAGAAATACCATGTCAATTAGAAACTCAATATGCCGGTGAAATTACTTTAGCTGAGGAGGATTATTGTGTATAAATTATTATTTATGATAATTATGTTTTTATTTCCATCTTTTGTATTGTGTGATGTTTTAGAGGTTTTACGTGAAAATGATAATGCAATGAAGCAAGGAACTATTGTTTATTACGATGAAGGCTCTTATAAAAATATTAATTATGAACCTATCAAAGTTAAGTTTACTGTTGTTTATTCAAAAACCGGTTTATTTAAGATACAAAGGCCAAGAAATATTCAAACTTATTTTAATGGAAAAGAATTATTTGAAGTTGAAAATAATACAAAGATAATACCTAAAGTTCAAGATAAAGGTGTTTTGGTTCCAATGAATCCGGGTGCTGATATTTTGTTAGGAAGAGGGTTGTCAAAGTTAGACAATATTGTTATAAAGGACAATGTTTTGACCGGATATATGAATAATAGAAAACAAGTAGCATATTTAGATCCGAACCATGGTTATCTTGCTACTAAGGTGATTAGTTATTCAGGGAAAGGTAATATTATTATGATAAGAGAATTGTTTGATCCTATTTTAGTGGATAATAAATATTACATTGCTTCTAATTCTATTATGAAATATGGAGATGGTTCTGTAGCTAAAAAATATACTATTGAATCTGCAACTTTTGAAGAGCCCAAAAAAGAAGATTATACATTTAACGAAAAGAACGTAGATGTGGTTGATAATAGGCAAGAGATTCCGGTTTTTCAGAGAAATGCATCCGATAAATCACCGGAAGAAATAGCAAAAGAGACACAAAGACAACTTGAAGAATACAGAAAAGATGTTGAAAAAGAGAAACAAATTGAAAAATCAAATAAAATAAAAAAATTAATGTTTGCTTCTTTATCTTTTATAGTGTTACTTATTATTGTTTCAATATTAATTAAAAGATTTAAGTATGAAAAAGAAAGTTAGTCTTTTTATTTTATTTATATTATTGTTTATAACTATTTATAATTTGGGTAGTATATTATTTTTTAATAAATATTTTATTAATAATTATGATATAGAAAATAAGATTTTTGATAAATCAAGTAATATATATTCTTTTATACCGAATATGCGTTTACATATATCAGATAAAAATCAATCTCTTAATAATGCTATCAAATTAAATTTAGAGGAAGAGTTAATAGGTAATAGTTATCCTAGAGCTATTTATAGTGGAATTTGTGAATAATGAAGGTAAACATAATTATATTCATATTAATTTATATAGTAATTCCTTGTTTTTCTAATCCTATTTTAGAAAAATTAACTGAAATAGATAATCAAATGAATAACGGAAAAGTTGAATATATAATGAAAGGGAGTGATAAAAAAGTTGGAACTCAAAAAATAATTTTTTCATATTTGGAAAGTGGTATATATAAAAAGGAAATCAGTTTTGAAAGTGGAAGAAGTATAACAGTTTATAATGATGGAAAAGATATAGTCAGAGTTTCGGAAAATGGTATTACCTTAGATAAAAAAAGTGACAGTGATAGGGCTAATCCGTATAGCGATGTTTTACCTAAAGCAAGTTGTATATATGGAAGAGGCTTAACAAGATTAAATAATGTTACCATAAAAAACAACATATTGAAAGGTGACGAATATGGTTATTTTGTTAAAGCATATTTAGACCCGAATTATGATTATTTGTGTTACAAATTAGAAATAATATCTCCAAAAGGATTGATAATAGATACATTAACGAATAAAAAGCCTGTTTTGGTAGATAATAAGTATTATATATATACAGAATCTTCAAGAAAAAAATATATTAAAAGAATTAAATAAAGATATAACCATTAATTCTATAACATTTGTTCCACCTGAAAAAAAAGATATAGAATTTGATTGGAAAAAATCATCTTTAAATGTTGTTGATACGAGAGTTAATGATTATGCAATTGGATATAAAAGAGAAAGCCTAAGTAATGATATTACATCTGAAAAACTTTTAAAAAATACAAAAAAGAATGTCAATGATATATATTCTAAAATTGGCATAAAAAAACAGATGATACGAGAAATAAAATAATGATTTTATGTATTTCCGTATTATTGTTTATTTTGGTTTTATCTTTTTTTATATATACTATTAAGAAAAAGAAATGAAAAGAGTATACATTATTTTTGGAATATTTTTAGTTGCTTGTGAGTGTTTTTGTGTTCCTATTTTTGATAAAATAACAGAAGTAGATAATCAAATGAATAACGGAAAAGTTGAATATGTTTTAAGAAGCAGTGATAAATTTTTGGGGACACAGAGGATAGTTTTGTCTTATTTGGAAGATGGAATATTTAAGAAAGTATATTATTTTGAAAAAGGTTATCATTTTACCAAATATTTTGACGGAAACGATGTAATAGGTGTCACAGACGGTTCCCACGGTTCACCCTCTATAGCATTATACAGTAGGAGTGAAGTTGACAAAGCTTATCCCTTTGCTGACGTATTATCAAAGGCAAGTTGTGTTTATGGAAGAGGACTTTCAAAATTAGATTTAAGTAATGTTTCAATTAATAATAATATATTAACCGGCAAATATCATAGTTGGCTAATTACAGCTTATTTGGACCCTAAATATGATTATGCTTTTTACAAATTAGAAATAAAATTTGAAAACGGAAAAACAGTAAGCACATTGATTAATTCCAATCCTATTTTGGTTGATAATAAATTTTATATATTCAGTAAATCTTCTTATAGAGATGTTAATAAGAGCTTGAACAGAGATATAACCATTAATTCTGTAACATTTGTTCCTCCTGATAAGAAAGATATTGAATTTGATTGGAAGAAAAGCAATTTGCCTGTAGTTGATACAAGGGTAAATGATTTACCGGTGGGATACAGCAGGGAAAGTTTAGGTAATGATATAACCTCTGAAAAATTACTAAAAAAATCAGAAAAAAATGTAAAGGAAATATATTCAGATAAAAATGTTAAAAAATCAGATAATCCGAGAAATAAAATAATAATTTTATGTATTTCCGTATTATTGTTTATCTTGGTTTTATCTATATTTATACATAGTATTAAAAAAAAGAAATGAAAAAGTATTTAATTATTATAATTCTTTTATCTGTATGTAATATTATATATGCTGATATTTTAGCTGATATTAAAAATACAGATTCACAAATGAAACAAGGCATCATTTCTTATGAAATTAATGGTAAGACTCCTACCTATGAATATAATCAAAATGTAAAGTATTATTATGATTCTGTTGGTCGCTGTATGGAAGAAACAAAAGAAAAAGATAGTCTAAGGAAATGGTATTTTGACGGTAAAAATTATTTTGATGTTGAAGAAAATATAATAGTTGTCAGAAATAAGCGGTCGTATGATATTAATGAATTTAGTTATTCCACTATACATAACTATCCCGGTTTAAGGTATGGTAGAGGTTTATCAAAATTAGATAATATTAAGATAAACGGTGATGTGGTTTCCGGAGATTTGGAGGGAAAATATCACATTAAAGCTCATATTATTCCTAAATACGATAATATTTGTGATAAGGCAGAAATATTCAGAAATGATAAACTAGTTGCTGTTATTGAGAATAGCGAGTTGATGAAAGCAGACGGTTTTTATATATATGCTAAATCAAAGAGAACCATTAAGGAAGATTTTTACAATATAATCACATTAAAATCCGCATCTTTTAAAAAGCCTAATGAAGATTTGTATATCTATAATTGGAAGAATTTAGATTCTGATTTATATGATCAAAGATTTGCCCCTCCATTGTTTTATAAAAGGGGAGAATTAAACATAACCGGTCCCGAGGAATTATTGCAAATAAGTCAAGAGAGAGTTAATAATTATAATAAAGAATTAGATTCAGCTATAAAAAGATACGGAAACAAACCACCGGCATCTCGGCATTCTGTTTATGTGACAGCATTATCTGTATTAATTATACTTTTGGTTTTGGTTATGTTAATTATGAAAATAAAAAATAATAAATCATCCCACTTATAGAAGGATTTATTTATGAGTAAATTTATATTTGTTTTTATTATCTTTTGTTTATGTTTTGGCTATTCTTTTTCTTTTGAAAAGCTCGATATTTCTAAAGACGAGTGTTATTTGATAGAATATGACACTAAGGAGACAATTTATAAAATGCCTGATAAATGGTTTAATATATGGAAAAAACATGCTGAAGAAGAATTAAGTAAAGGAATAAAAGAAAAAAATAGTTGGAAAATAAGAACTAATAAAGAATTTATAGAAAAACTTAATAATAAACATACCGGTATTAATTATAAAAATAAAAAAAGTCTTTTTATAGGTAATAATGATTTTGGATTATGGTGTGAAAGTTTTAAAGGCTTAAAAAATGATAGAACATATTTTAATAACGGAAAAGATGTATTATTTTCTTCATTAGACAATTTGATTGATTTTAATTTACAAGAAGTAGATGGTTATGGCAATTCAATAAGTATTTTGACAAATAAACAATGGTATTTTCATTTTCCTTTCTTAGGATTTGATTCAAATTATAATAGTATTATTGATAATAAGATTTTATATGATAACATTCGCCTAGATGTTGAAAATAGTGTTATTACCTTAATGGATGGCGAAAATGTTTATATAAAATATTCTTTTGGTTCAAATGAATTAATTCCAAAAAAAGTTATCATTGATTATTATTGTGATTATGATTATTCTTATCATCAGAGAACTTTGGAGTTGACTTTATCTAAAATTGAAAAGCATAAGGTAGCAGATTTGTTAAAAGATATTTATCACCCGGATGAAGTCACAAGTGTTACTAAAGATAATAAGGTAGTGACTTATTACCCGGGGGAAGAGTCCACCATAGAGGTCTTGAATAAAGATAATGAGATACCCAAAAAAGCAATAATTTTATCCTATATCCTTAAAATAGTTTTATTAGTTTTAATCATATTTATTCTTGTTAGGTTGTTTTCCAAAGTAGCCAAGAAAAAGGAAGGAAAATGATTTTAAAGTGTTTCAGAAATAATTGATTTATATGTAAATTTATCTGATTTCAATATATATTTAAGAGGTATATGGTATTTCTGAAGTTTATAGGCCTACATGTTAACCTATCGTAAGATGGCATTTGGTTTTACTTTACTATTTCTTGATTTGACATATAAAAATGTGTTATAATATAATTAGTGATAATGTTTTATATATTCCAATTATTTTTTAGTAGTGTTAGTAATAACAAAGCCTTATATTTCTGTATCTAAATCTATATTTATATATGGAGAATTAGGTAGAAAAAAGAATATTATTGAACAAATCATAACCGGTCCCGGTGATGGCTTTTATTATGAAGCTATTTATGAAGAAGGATGTGAATAATTAAATTATAAAGTCGTGCAAAAGTAGATATTATTTACTGATATAGGAGTGATAAATGGAAAAAAAGCAATTTACCTTGAATCAGTTGTTAATAGTCTTAGGTATTATTTGTCTTGTTTTGATTATAGTTTTACCTATCATAGGGTTTAGCAAAGAGGGGGCAAGCAGAAGAGTATGTTCTGCCAATCTTAAAAAAATAAGTGACGGTATGTCTCTTTATTTGCAAGATAATGACGACAGATTTCCTAAATGTTATGATCAAAAAACCGAAGCTGAGGGAGTGCCTCGCTGGCAACAAAAAATATACCCCTACATAGACGATCAACAGGTTTTTCAATGTCCCAACAGACCTGTTATTGCCGATACCACTCTTGATTATAAAAATTCCGATTCGTTTTGTGCAACAGGTCCTGCCTATGGTTTAAATTCTGAATTGGGAACCAATAACGACGACAGAGAGCCTTTCAAAAAAAGTCAATTACCTGTTCCCGGTGAAACTTATCTTGTTATGGAGGCAACAGGAGGAAACTTGACTATGAGAGGTGTAATAGAGCCAAATCAATATGAAGGAAGTATTCCCGGTTTAGGCAATCTTTACAATATTGAAAAAGAACCTCATCCATACGGAAACATAAACTGTGATGAAGATTTCAAAGTTCCTCGTCACGGAAACAAAATATATGTGGCATTTGCTGACGGTCATGTGGCATTTACCAAAATAGATGACATAAGAAAAGAAGCCTCTCGTAACTCTGTTTCTTGGTTGGGTAAATAGGAGTTTGCTATGAAAAAAGGTTTTACATTACTGGAAATATTGGTTGTTATTGCCATAATTGCCATATTATCCGCTATACTTTTTCCTGTCTTTTCTTCTGTCAAAGAAAAAGCTCGTCAAACCACTTGTCTAAATAACATAAAACAGCTTGGTATGGGTATGCAGATGTATATTACCGATTATCAGGAGCGATTGCCTGTGGTTTACGAATCAAAGTATGAAGAAGAAGGTTTATCTCGTTGGCAACAAAAAATCTATCCTTACGTAAATAACCAACAAGTATTTAATTGTCCTAACAGAGATGTAAATGCAGACCCAAGGTTTGAATATACATCCCCTCACTCACTTTGTGCTTCAACTCCCGGTTATGGGCTGAATTATGAATACAATAATAATGTTAACTCTACAAATCCTTACAAATTAAGTCAAATTAAAAAGCCAAGTGAAGCATACTTGTTATTGGAAGCAACGGGAAACCAAATCGGTATGAAAGGTGCTTTGGAACCCTGTCCTGCGGAAGGAAATATTCCCGGTTTGGGAAAACTCTATAATATGGAAAAAGATCCTCACCCTTTAGGAATAGTTGAAGCTGACGAAGATTTTGTCACTCCGAGACACGGAGATATAGTTTCTGTGGCTTATGTAGACGGACATGCAGAGTTTCTTTTAATTGAAGATATTGTAAAAGAAGCTGAAAACAAAAGCCCTTGTTGGTTAGGCTACTGATGAAAAAAATAATTATTGTTTTTGCCCCTGTTTTAGTAATATTTTTATCCCTGTTTTTCTTATATAAAAATTATTTATTTTTTGTCCCTGAAGAGAAAGAAAGAATAGGGGAAATAATAGAAGACAGCGGTAATGGTTTTAACCTAAAAACAGCATATATTTTTTCTTTTCCAAGGGAGAAGAAATATATTTCTATTTTACTAAAAAATTCTAACAAGATTGACCTTGCCAACTATTCCGGTTTTGGATTGATAAGTCACGTTAGATTGGCATTAAAAACCAATTTTATTGACAAAAACGATCCTTTATTTTTATATTATGTTTTGCCCAACAGAATAGCCTCAGAGCCTACGGTTTTTGAAAGAAAAAAAACCAAAAAAATATATAACGATTTAGTAATTAAAAATAAGAATTCGGATTATATTGCAAAGAGTATAAGGCAATCAATAGATGATTCCAAATATCTTATAGGCTCCACAAATCCTATGGATTGGACACCATATACAGCATATCTTCACAGTTTAACCAAGGGGTGGAATTGCAGAGCAAAAAGCCTATATTTGGTGGGTATGCTCCGAACAATCGGTATCCCCGCAACTTTGGTTCAGGTCCCCGTATGGCACAACTTAACCGATGACCACGAATATTTTGCATATTATTCAATTGAAGATAAATGTTGGTATTTAATGGATTCAGAAATGGGAGACCCATTAATAAATGAGTATGTTAAAAAATGTCAAGTAATTCACGGAACATCTTTTATTTTAGGCTATCCCCCTTTTTATTACGAAGATGTTTATGCCAAGAAAGATTTTTACAAACTGGTTGACTTTGTTAATAATTTCAGTTACGGTGACAGTGCTTTGGTCACCAAGTTCTCTAAAGATGTTCCTTGGGCTAAGTTGACTGTAAAGTGTAATAAACCTTCTCTTGTGGGTGTTTATATTTGGCGTGACGAAATTAAAGGATATTATCCCGCCAATAAATTTGAACTAAAAAATAAAGAAGTTTCCTTTTATTTGGGTGCCTCAAATATTCAAGGAAAAAACTATATGCCATATCTTATCACCTGCGGTGCCGGTGATGAAATTAAAACCAAAAATGTATCTCTTTCCAAAGGACAGTATAGTGTTTTAAATTTTGAACTATGAAAATAAATTTTGAAAAGATCTGTTCTGTCACAGATAACTTTATTTTAACCCAAAAACTTAATAAAAAAATAATCAACTCTCAAAACCCATGGAATATTTTTATATGTCTGTTTATTGTTTTGGGAGTTTCATTTTTATTTGCTTTAAATGTGTATTTCTTTAAATACAATTATTTGTATTTTGTCTTTAATACCGCCGGAAATTCTAATCTAAATTTAACAGTTTTATATAAGGTCTTTTTTACTCTGCCTTTTTTGTGGTTTTTAGGCACTGTTATTGCCACTTATTTTAATAAATCTGTTTGGACTTTTAAGGAAATGTTTGAAAATATTGCACATATTTTAACACTTCCTTATTTATTGGTTTTCCCTTTTGCTTTTATCGGTTTATTTATTAAAAGTTTTCTTGGAAATTTCACATTTATATATTATGATTTTATTATTTTGATTTTTACCTTATATTTTATAGGTTCTTTTTTCTGGGCAGGCAGTGAGAAATCAAACAAACCCAAAGATTTGGAATTTGTTTACACCAAAAGAAAATTAGACCCGGCAAAATTATATTCATCCATAGTCGGAAATGTCTTCATTATTCTGTGTTTTACGGTTTATTTTTCCTATTTTTCCGAAATAAAATCATTAATTAATTTTAATCCCTATATCAGACCTGTTTTCATCATTGTTTTTTACGGCTTTCTGTTGATAGTTCCAACCTATATTTTAGGTTTATACAGACAATCCAAAAAGACAAATAAAAACAGTTTTATTGTTTCCTTTTATGCCTATTGTAAACCACTGATTTATTTTTTGGTTTCTTTGTTTGTTTTGGATCTTATTTTTTACAGAATTTTACACATTGACAATTATGTAAACAATATTTTCTTTTCATATTTGTTTTTAGTTAGTATTTTTATTTATTTTATTACTTTAATTTATGAAACCAATCTCCTCATTTCCGAAAACGGTTATGGTTTTGACAATATAAATTCTGACGAGGATATACTTTTAAGCGGTCCTAAAGCCAAATATATTTCTTCCTTTTTCAAGTTTTTTGTATTTGATTCTATTATAGGTAAAGATGAAACTATATCTAAAGATAATTTAATAAAACTCATATTGTTTGATATTTTAGGTATAGGTTTGTTAGGGGCGGAAGGTCACTTTTTCTTGTTTAAAGGTTCTACCTTTACGGGTATATTTTGGGTTGACTTTTTGATTGCTGTTTTGTGGGCTGTTGTTTTGGTCGGTTTACTATCAGTTGTTTGGCGTGTTTATAACAGACGCTTTATCGGTTTTGTAAATATTCTCTCACCTGTTTTATTCTCTCTTATCCCTTTATCTATATTGGGCTTCTTAAGTGTCTTTATGGGAAACAACAAAAACTTAATATGTTCTAATTTTGCTTGGGTTTTCCTATTTTGGGCAGCAATATATATGTTTTTATATTATTTTACCAATGGCTTGAGAGGCAAGAAATTATTGTGGAGTGTCAGCTTTTACATTATCTCCGGGTTAATTATATTTTTCTTGGTATCAATTGTGGCATCTTCTTTAAATATATATATCTATAAAAACAAGGCCGTGACCCTCGGTAAAGTCATAAAAGTGAACAAAGAGATAGACGACCAAATATATACTCCTCTCCCAATAGATTTTGATGAAAGTGATATTATGCCTGTTTATTCCATAGACTTAGGAGTCACCACTTTTGGGGATTACCTGGAACACAGAAGACATTTTCAAAATATGGGTATTTATTCCCCTCCCCCTATAAGAATAGGTTATGAGATTTCCTTAAATCATAATTGGGCAAAGTTTTTATATTCCAAAACCCCAAGAAAAATAAGAAAAATCAAGGACCCTAAGGAAAAGACAAAGGCTTTATATGAGTATGTTGTCACCAATATCAAGGAAGAGGAAACCACATATCCCTTTGGTGAAAATATGCTCTCGGACCCTATTACAACATATAAAAGGAAAGCGGGAAACAAAGCTGAAATTGCCATACTTCTCACAGCCTACCTTCTAACCAACGGTATCGACGCAAATTATTCTCAAAAAGTCACCCCGGATCAGTTTTTTAACGATTCATACACTCTTGTCAGAATAAAAACATCTTCCGGAGAAGAGGAGATTTATCCCAAAAATCTAAAAGTAGGGTCCAATAAGGAAGATTTATCTGAATTTGCCGGATTTTTAAAAAAGCACATTAAAGATACAATAGGTTTATACTATGTTAAAAACGGTGATCTGTATCCCTATAATTACGGAAGAAAGCATGAAGAGATTATGGTAAGGGAAAATCTCCTTCCCGGGAAATATATGTGTGCATACAAGACCGGCAACAGAATTGAAAGCTTTCAATTTATAATCAGAAAACAATGATTAATATTTTGTGGGAGAAAACTAAATACTATTTTTTGAATTATTGGGATACAGGGATTTTTGTATGCCTTTTTTTATATGTGTTTTTAAATCCGGGAAAAGGGAGCGGGATTTTTGATGATTCCTTGTTTCCCTTACTTACCGGGGACTTGTTGGAATTTTTGACATATTTGCTTTTGATTACCTATTTGTCCGTTAGGTTTTATTTTGACGGTAAAGACAAAAAACTTCTCCTATTGTTTATTCTTTTTATTGTTTCTGTTTTTATAAGATACAATACTCTCACTCTCGGATATATTATGACCTTAACATTTGGGGTTGTGGTGTATTTGGGCTTTTGTTTTAACAATAAAATTATAAAAATAATACCTTATTTGTTTATAGTTGTGTCTTTGTATTATGCTTATAATATTTTTATGTTTTATGATAAATCTCAAAGATTGGATTTTTTGTTTCTGCAACCTAATTTCTTGGGAGATGCAATATCTTGTTTGTGTCTGTTTTTCTTCTGGTATATATTATGGGTTAAAAACAATATTTACAGATGTTTTGTGATATTAATCTATGTATGTTTATTGTTTGGACTTGTAGCCACACAGTCACGCGGAGCCTGTTTAGGCTTTGCAGTTGCTCTTTTGCTCTCATTTATTTATGGTTTTGTTAAAAATAGAAAGCAGAATTATTTTGCTTCGCAAAATGTGATTTTCAATGAAAATCACAAATCCCCCCCGTCAGTTTCTGTCGAAACTGCCACCCCCCATTTTGCTTCGCAAAATAGGGGGACACATTTAGCAGACCTTTTATCAAAAGGGGAGATGTCATCACAAAAACCTTATTGGGGGCAGATGATTTTGTTGTTTGCCTTGACTGTCATATTGTTTTTATCCTTTATGTTTTTGGTTCAAAGCGGGTGGAGAGACAGGTTTGATATGTCCTATAAGGACACACAGGTTTCCACCTTAAACAGAGTGGAGCTTTACAAAAAATCTTGTTTGATTATTGCTCACAATCCTTTGGGCGTTGGTGCGGGAAAGTTTACCTTTGAATTGGATAATTATAACCCAAAGTTCTTGAATCATGAAGGCTTTACAACTTGTCTAAACTCATATTTAACTCTTGGCGCGGAGTTTGGAGTTCATACACTTGTTTTGTTTTTGTTAATCATAATATATTTATTTTATAAATCATTTAAAGCAATAGGGGATGATTACATAAAACTTGGGCTTTTGGCTTGTGTGGTCTCCTTGTTGATTTTCGGTTTGTTTACCACCAATATTAACAGAGTATATTTTGAGTTTTTACTCTTCGGTTGTTTTGCCGTTTTGAATAATACAGATTATAGGTGATTTTCTTAAAACTTGTATTTTACTTGTATTTTTTGATATAATAAATATGTAAGAGGTTTATTATGGAAAAAAAAGACATTGTTATAGATTATTTACAATCACTTATATCTGAAGAGAAAATTAAAGTAGGGGACAAGCTTGAAAGCGAGAATGTGCTTTCAAAAAAGTTAGGTGTATCGAGAGTTGTTGTCAGAGAAGCCCTTTCTATTTTGACCAAAAACGGAACCATTGAAAAGCGACACGGTTGGGGCTCCTTGGTAGTTAACACAGATCTATACAGGAAAAGAAAATATATTATAATTGATGCCTATTATCGCTATTTGTTTGACGATTTTAGCAATTCTTATAAATATACTTGTAATATCTTAAACAAATTAGTGGAAGAAAAAAATTATACTCCCTTTTTTTATGTGGAAAATCCGGATACAGATTTGTTAAGTTCCATAAAAATCAGTAAAAACGATATTGCCGGGGTTATATCCGTTTTGGGTAGTGACGAAACTCTGTCAAAAATAGTAGAGAATAATATACCTGTTGTGAGAACCTTAAACCACTCCGAAAACGCCTCTGTTTTTCCTTCGGTTTCTTTTAATTTCAAAGATTTTTATTATAAACTGTTCTCAATTATAGGTGATAATAAAAATGTGGTATTTTTTAATTTTTTAAGGCCTAATTATTTCCCTAATTTTGAATTCTTTTTTGAATTGGGTTTAAAAAAATACCTTGAAGAAGAATATACTCTTTTTAATATAGAATTTGACGGAAAAAGTTCTTCCATTGAGAAAAAGGTTAAAAAAGGTTTGAGCTCCCTTAAAAAGTCCCCGGATATTTTGGTTTTGACGGATGACAATATTTACAGATTTGCCAAAAGTCATATAGATTCTTTTATAAAAAACAATCCCAAAACCAAACTTTTGACTATGTCCACTTCTTGTGATATAAATTTGGAAGGGGATAATATTTGTGAATTGAGATTTGATTTGGATAAAAATGCAGAAGAAACAGTTAATTTGTTGTTAAAACTAATAAACAAAGAACCTTTGTTTGTGTCACAATCATTTATTAACCCGGAAATAATAAATAATTTTTAAGCATAAATCAGAAAATCCCACTTACCTCCCTCTAACGCAGTAAGGGTGGCGGGGAATCAGAAATCATAAAAAGAGCCCAATGGCTCTTTTTTAAATGAAAAATGTATTTTCTATTTATATATTGATTTTATTTTTTTGTTTACTTCAAACACAACCACCGACCAGATTTTAATCTCGGGGATTATTGCTTTTTCAGTGTGCCCTTGTGCTTTGACAAAGTTTTCCTCTCCAAAGTCAGGTGATAATACATAGATATAGGGCTTTTCTTCACCTTTATATTTTATTTCTGTATTTATTAAACTTTTCGGCATAGTTTCCGGAGTCAGACAATACTCTTCCGGTGGGTTTATCAGATGAATTATGTAATATATCTTCTCTTCCGTTTCTTTCTTCTGAACAGTGTTTTCCCAGAATACATTATTATTTACCTCAAATAATTCCTTCGCATTTTCTACAAGTGTCAGGTCAGTTGACCAAAAATATTCACTAAATCTAAAAGTGAAATCTCTGTAAATGGGCGGTTTCCATGGGTGAAGGTCATCCAGTGGCATGTTGCAACTTGTTTCTGCTTTTGCCCCTATGGCTGTGGTGACAGCTTCTATATATTCGCTGGTTTTGGATTCATAATAACAATACCTCTGCCCTTTACACTCTCTTGCAACAGAAACTTCCAAATTTCCCCATTTTACAAAATTTCTCATATCGTTAAGCTCGTGGCCCTTTGTATATGCATAGTGAGACCCTTCCCAAAGAATATAGGATCGGTCCTCTCCTTCTGCAAGAAGTTGTTCCATGGGGTTTTTTTCAAGGGGATAATAAACACTTCCCGCATTAAAATGGATTGTTTTGTCTTCACCTAAGTTTTCTTTTATCCATTTTCGCATAAATCTGACAAAATTCTCGGTTTTTGAGAGTTTAGGGTCTGCTTTTATAAGCTCACCTTCAGCATTGTATGTGTCTTTCATATAAGCCAATCCATCTTCTCTAAGTCCGTCCCAGTTAAAGATTTCAAAGGATTGTTTTATTTGATCCAAATAAAAATCAAGCATACCGGGATAAACCAAATTAGCCGTATCCCAACAAATAGGGACAGGGTGAACTCCCGGGTCTATGGTTTCTTTCATTTGATCTGTGATTTGAATGTTATAAACATTAAAATTGCTAAAGGGTTTTCCGAATTTGTCATAGCACCACCAGTCGGCATGGGTTCGCAAATATTCGCTTCCTTCGTATCCCCAAGACAAGAAAGAGTGATAAGAAAAGGCATCCATACCGCACTTGTGAGCAGTATCTATTATGATTTTAATGTTTTCCTTTGTTTCTAAATATCCAAGCTGTCCTCCAATCCATTTGTCTTCCTTAGGTGCCATAGTTTCCCACATAGAGGGTTCCCAAGAGAAAAATTCTACGGCTCCGTAATGGCCGGGTTTGAAACACCAAGTAATATTTTTTTCGCACATTTCTTTGGTTTGATAGCCTCTGTTGCATACAGTTGAGTAGTGACCGTAGTAATAGGGTCTGTCCCCGCAAGCAAAGTATGTATAGGCCCTTTGGGTATCGTTGTCGGTAATTATGAGAAATAAGATCCCGTATCCCCACAGGTCATCTTTTTTTGTGGAATATGAAAACTGTTCTGTTTTAAAATCATTATTGATATCTATTTCTCGAGTTTCCAAAAAGACCTGTTCATCTAAGCCTTTTAAAAGGAAAACTCTGATAATTCCGGGGGCTGAGTTTTTAAGGGAAATTGAAAAATTAACACATTCTCCCGGTTTGTAAACTACTTTGTCGCATTCCGCACTTTCTATTACTATATTACAAAAAGCAATATTAGAAATTAAGATTAATAAAATTATTAAAATATTCTTCATAAATACCAACTTAAATTATAAAAATCATAAAATAACGCACAATTTGTCCCCCTAATCGTAAGATTGGGGGGTGGCAGTCCGTAAATGTTTCAAGGGCTCCCGAAAAGTTGAAGCGAAAGCGAAAACTTTTTGGGAATGAAACTGACGGGGGGATGGAATTATTGATTTTTAATTATTGATTATAAAAAAAGTGCTACAATATTATTATAGCACTTTTTTATTAAAAATACATTTTTAACCGTCAAGGTCGCAAGCCAATGTGCAATCCTAAGTATCACCGTTAACTTCAACAGGTAGAACAAAAGGACTGTGAGCGAAAATGGGGTGACCTATCCAATAGTTGGTGAATCCTCTGTAAAGTTTGGCGTGACCGTCGGCAAAGGTGCAGTTGACTTTTCTTTCACCGTTGGTTTGGTTAAAGAGACCGAGTTTCAGTCCGTGAAAGTCACTGGCTTCAACGAAGACAGCGGTTTTTGAAGGGTCGTATAGTTGGTCGGAACCAACATGTTTTAAGTCAGCAGTCATAGCGATACATTGTCTGTAGTAGTATGAGTGGAAGTAGTAGGGTTGTCCCAAGAAGTAACCCGGTGATTTGGGTTGGCCTGTGGCGGCAGTTTCACCTGCAGAAGGACATTCAAAGATTTTGGCGTTTTTAACATATGGGAGCATTTGGTAATCCAACATTCTACCGTAGCAGTAGCATTGGTAACCATGATATCCCATACATTGATCTGACCACATCCAACCTTGGTTGTCAGGTCCATACCATTGGGCGTAATATGCTTGACCACAAGGGAGTATATCATCATAGTCGTCTTGGTAAAGAAGCAAAGCCGTTCCCAGTTGTCTTAAATTAGACAAACAAGTAGTTGCTCTTGCTTTTTCTCTTGCCTGTGCAAAAACTGGGAATAGAATTGCGGCAAGTATGGCGATTATGGCGATAACCACTAACAATTCTATTAAGGTAAAACCTTTCTTTAACATTGTATGTTTCTCCTTTTATACTTGACAAACAAGTTGTTAAAACTTATTTGCTATCTATATATATTATACCATATTTTATTTTTTTTGTCAAGAGATATAATGGCTTTTTTGAAAATATTTTTTTGTTTGATTTTTTATTTTGTTTTATAGTATAATAATATTGGGAGATAGTTATGAATAGAAAAGAATGGGCGAAAATAATAGGTATAAACGAAGAATGCTTTAAGACAATAGAAGAGAATAAGCTTCCCGAGGAAATTTATACGAGTTTAAAAGATATTTGGAATGGGGATTTTAATATTTTGGCAAAGAGATTAACAAGTGGTGAGTTTTCCTTTGCTCAGATATTATCTTTTTATTTTCATTTGTGCTATGAGTATAGAACAACTTCCGGTGACAAAGATTTTGAGAACGGTATTTTTGATTCGGGAATGAATAATATTGAGGTGTGGGCCCGAGATTGCTATGAGAAGCACGGATATTATGGTTTGGTGGATTTTGGTTGGATAGATAAGGTTTTTAGGAAAATAGTTGTTCGCTTGGGGAGGCTGGAATTTGAACCGGATAAAAGTCATGATGATATAATTATAAATAATGCACACTGCACAATGCACAATGCACAATTAAATGCAGAATGCAAAACAGTCACACCTCTCTTACGTAGTAGGGGGGAATTTGGTGGTTCCGTAAATTCTAATGTAAAACGGGGGGAAGGGGTATTCTTTATTCCTAAAGGGACAGATATTATCAATGTTCACATTCCCGCCACGGGTCCCCTAAATTATGAAGAGTGCAGAAAATCCTATAAACAGTGTTTGGAATATTATAATTTGAAAGAAGCGGTCTTTATTTGCGAAAGTTGGCTTCTGTCTCCTTTGTTAGAAGAAATGCTTCCTGAAACCTCTAATATAATTAAATTTAAAAATGATTATAAAATATATAAACTTGATATAATGGACAGGCTTTTTGAAGAGAGAATATTCGGTGATGTTCTATATGATAATCCCAACTTATATGTGGCAAAAACCTCTTTACAGAAAAAAGCCAAGGAAATATTGCGTCAAGGCAGACCCCTCTTAGGCGCCTGGGGGATTAAATTATATAAAGGAGAATAGAATGAAAAAAAATTTGGCTTTTCTTGTTTTAACTTCCTTAATATTGATATTATTATCGTCTTTACCATATATATACGCATTGGTTGTTCGTCCTGCTGACGGTGTATTTACGGGGTATACCAAAAATATAGACGATATGGCTGTCTATGGCTCTTGGGTAAAACAGGTTAGTATGGGGCCTATCTATATTACTAATTTATTTCAACCCGGTTCGGGAGCGGGCGTGCAGTATAATGTTTATTTTTTGATTTTGGGAATGTTTAGCAGGTTTGCACACACTTCTCCTTCTGTCACATTACATATTTTCAGATTATTGCAAGGGATATGCCTTGTATTTGTCTTTTGGCTCTTTACCGGTTTGTTTACGGAAAAAGATAATATTCGCAAAATGGCAACTGTTGTGTTTTTGTTTGGTTCAGGTTTTGGCTATTTTTTACATTCTGCCACCACCATTGATGTTTGGCAACCGGAAGCTATTACTTTTATGTCTGTATATCTTAACCCTCTTTTTACAATATCTTTAATATTAATAATAAGTATATTTTATTCTTTAATAAAGCTTTGGTATACAGGTCAAAGAAAATATTTTTACTCCGGTTCCCTTTTACTTTTACTTTTAGGAAACGTTCATACTTATGATGTAGTGAACATTTATGCGGTTTGGATAGTCTTTTTAATATATAGGCTCTTTACAGAAAAGGGTTTTGTTTCTTGGATTAAAAATACATACAAAGAGATTCTCGTTCTTGCCATAGGTGTTATAACTCCTTTCATAAACTTTATGATTTACAGATCAGATCCTATCTACAAGGCGAGAGTAGATACCCCCATATCCACTCATCCCATTTATGATATTCTGTTAGGTTACGGTTTGGTGTTTATATTTGCTCTTGTGGGAGTTGTTTTACTTTCCAAAATTAAGTTTAAAGATAAAAAAGAATATATTCCCTTATGCTTGTGGTTTGTATTAAATCTAATCACTATTTATATACCCTTCTCTCAACAGAGAAAATTTATAATGGGATACGAAATACCTCTTGCGGTTTTGGCGGCTTTCGGTATATATTATTTATTAATTAATATTAAATATAAGA
>JAFSVJ010000053.1 GCA_017445025.1 Abditibacteriota bacterium
AAATGGTATAAAAGCGGTGAAGTGACCTCATTTACAGGCACAGCACAGCCAAATGAAATATATACTTTCCAAATAGGTGTTTACGCACTTGAAGATATAGAAGGATTAACGGTAGAGGCCTCAGATTTCGGCAGTATAAAAGCCGGTCAAATTCACTGTATCAATACAGGCGGAAAAGATTATTTGGGCAGACCTTTTACTAAAACAATAGATGTTAAAAAGGGGTATATTCAACCTCTCTGGTTTTATGTTCAAATGCCAAAGGATCCGGCAGGCTTCTACGAAGGCACCATTACCTTAAAATCCAAAAACAACCCGGACAGAGTTGTTAACGTAAAAATAGATATTAAAGGTGATGTTTTGGAAGACGGCGGTGTGAGTGATTTGTGGAGAATGAGTCGTCTTGCTTGGCTTGACAGTGACCTTGGAATAAACGACGATTTGGTTAAGCCTTACACTCCCATAAAGGTGTCAGGAAATAAGGCTTCCGTCCTTAACAGAGATTATTATTTTGATAAATTTGGTTTTCCGTCACAATTAACTTCCAATAATAATAAAATATTAAATAAACCTATTTCATACACTGTTTATATAAACAATAAACCTATGGAGTTTAAGCTCAACGACAGCAAGGTTTTGGTTCAAAACCAAGGTGCTTATGAGTTTGAAAACACTCTCTCTTGCGGTTCTTTGGACCTTATTATTCACGGCAGACTGGAATTTGACGGTGTATTGGAATATAAAGTTCTATTAAAAGCCAATGAGAATGTAAAAATAGATAATGTGGTTTTGTCTACACCCGTAAACTCAAATATTGCCAAATATGCTATGGGTTTGGGAATGAGAGGCGGTCTTGCTCCTAATAATTATCACTATGAATGGAATGCTAACAGAATAGATTATGCTTTATGGTTGGGAGATTATGATGCCGGTGTGCAGATATATCTACAGCCTGCTGATAACCAATATAGAGTTATTGGTTTTTTAGAACCTAATTTATTTAGTAAGGGTTGGTATAACGACAATAAAGGCACAGGCATTTTAAGAAGAGATAATAAAGTGTATTTGTCAGAATTTAAATCCGGTGAAAAGACATTAAGAGCAGGCGAGTCTTGTCAATATGATTTTAGAGTGATTGTGACACCTTTCAAGCCTCTTGACAATAAATATTATTCCTATAGGGTGGGTCATCCTTCTCAACAAAATGCCAATATTTACCATCTTCACCATGCCACAGGACCTAATCCTTATATAAACTATCCTTTCGGAAAATACGATGTATTGGAAAGGTTTACAAATTCATTAAAAGGATTGCCAAAGGGATTATCTAAATCTTTAACATACGATGTAGAAGGAAAACTTTCCGGCGAAAAGGGTTCAATAACTATTTGGTGTTCCTCTAATTTTGACTGGCCAAAAGATACCAATAAGAATTTCATTGATATATACTTTAACAGTAAGGAAATGTTTAATTTTCTTTGGAATAGGGATAGTCAAACCTTTAGATGTGTTATGTGGAAAGATGTTGGAAAGACTATAAATTATATCTATGACTTTGGTATGGCTCCTTGGAAGAAAGACGAGATACACAAGGTGACTATCTCTTGGGGAGATAAGTTTATGGTTTATGTAGATGATGAACTGAAAGGTGAACGACCTTATGTGGGTATAGGCAACGACATTCCTACAAAATTAACTCTCGGAAGTGATTTCTCTTACTACGGAATACAGATGTCATCCGAGTCTCTCTCCTCCGACTTTGATATTCATAACCCTTCACAAAATGAAAATGTTGTTCTATTTGATACATTTAATAAATATGATGATAATGGTTTTATATCACAAGTAGGGCCTCAAGGGATTTGGGCAGGTTCTAAGCCTACAATTATCAAAAAAGGTGAATTGACCAAAGTTAATTTGATGTCTGAAAATGACTTTAAAGATATGGATATAAACCTTTATTATACATGTCGTGAGCTTTCAAACCACTGTTATGAAATATGGGCTTTACGCTCTCTCGGAGATGAAATTTATGACTCTCAAACTTTAATATATACAGGTGACGGTGCTAAAATTGTATCCGGAGATGGTGGTGGCTATCAATGGCTTGAGGAACATTTGCAAACAGGTTATGTCCCCGCGTGGCATTCTAAAATAACTGAAGAACATTGTGCTGCCATAGCCACAAAATATGTATCAAGATGGATGAATTACTATGTAAACGGTATGGATTATATAATGAAAACCCTTGGAATAGGTGGCCTTTATTTGGATGGTATAGGTTTCGACAGACAAACTATGAAGAGAATTGCAAGAGTTATGGAAGCCAATAACCCGGATTACAGAATTAATTTCCATGCAGGTAATAACTATGACTTCCTTGACGGAAAGAGTAATACATACAATATGTGTCTGGAACACTTTGCATATCTTAACAGTTTGTGGACCGGAGAGATGTATGACTTTGATAACACTAAACCTGAATACTGGTTTGTGGAAATGAGCGGTATTCCTTTTGGTCTCCGAAACGAGATTTTGGATTACAAAACCGGTGGAAACCCTTGGCGAGGTATGGTGTTTGCCATGTGTGGCAGAGGAATGCCCGTAAATGATGATCTTTTCACCATGTGGGACGAAACGGATATAGCAAACAGACAAATGATAGGTTATTGGGATAAGAAGCCTGTGGTTAAGACCAATAATCCTTTGGTTTATGCCACAGCCTACACCAAAAAGGGTAGTGCTTTGATTTGTGTGGGAAGTTGGGATAAGGCTTCTATAATTGACCTTGATGTAGACTATAAAGCCTGTGGCATTAATCCTAACAAATGCACCATAAAAACAGTTCCCATTAAAGGCTTACAGGAAGAGAAAGAACTTTCCTCTCTTAAGGGTATAGAAATCCCCGAAGCCGGCGGAATAATGATTATGATTGAGAATAAGTAAGGGTGAAGCTATGAAAAAAATTCTTTTAATTTTATTGGTAATCCTTGTTTCAGGTGCTCTTTATGCTACTCCGGAAATAGGTATTCCTTATATGAACAAGCCTACCATAGACGGAAAAATAGATGCAAATGAGTGGCAAGGCGCCTCAAGAGTGGCAGGTTTCCATTTGTTAGGTGGTAGAGGTCCCGAACCCAATAAAAGTGTGGTTTATGTGGGATATGACGATGATAACTTCTATTTGGCATATCGTTTTTACGGACCTAACAAACCCAAGGGTGTTGACAGAGGTAAATCCGGACCTTACTGGGAAGATGATTCTATAGAATTTTTCCTAAATGGGGATATAAATCAAGAATCTTACTATCAAATCATAGCAAATTGCAGTGGTGGATTTGTCGTTTTTGCTTATAATTTAGGCGGACTCGGTGACGGAAATGATATGGGTGGCAAAGCAGTAGATTTGAATGTGGAATACAAAACCTATATAAGTCCCGCATATCCCGACCTTACGGCTTCCCCTGATGATCTTTGGTGGGAAGGTGAAATTTCTATAAGTTGGAAATCCTTAGGATATTCTCCAAAAGAAGGAGACGAAGGCTTTTTGTTTTTAGCAAGAGATAATGTTTACCCTGTTGCTTATAATAGTGATTATGGCTTTGCTGTAAATAATTTCTTCGAAAAAGATAAATATCCAATAATCCATTTTTTGAAAGATACTGTTGTTGCTCGTATGTATGAAGATATCTATTCAGATTTTGAAATTTATAATCCCACAGGAAATGAAAAAAGTATTGATATAATAAATAAAATTATCTATGACGGAAAAATATCAGAAACCATTAAAGATACAATCAAAATCCCTGCCGGGAAAAAAAGTGAATTTAGCTTGAAAGAAAAGCTTCCAAAGAGTATTTTTACACTTATTACTGAAATTACGGAAAACGGAAAAATTTTGCAAAAAACAGAAAATGATATAATAAATATAGAAATGTTTTCCTATAATTATGATAAGGAAAAGGATAAAATTATACTTAACTTTGATTTTACAGGCTTTGGAATTAATAAATATCCTTATGTTGATTTGCGACTCATGAAAGAGGATAATATGTTAGACGGATTTATGATTAATATCACAGAGGACAAGCGACAGCAAACCATTGAAATTGATATGTCTAAATATGAAAAGGGTAAATATACTCTTGTTTGCTGGATAAAAGGAACTGTAAATATTGTGGAAACCATTAAAAAATAATTTTTAGAATCGGGATGGACAATGTCCATCCTCTCTTTTTTTGTTGCTCACAGAATTTATAAGGCATCTACCGTAAAATTTGCATTCAGATATTCATCCCCCCGTCATCTTTCTTTAAGGTACCGAAAAATCTGTCCCCCTAACCCAAATCCCAAAAAGTCTTGACGACTTTTCGGGTTGAATTGCGGCAAAAAAGCATCGCTTTTTTGTAAAAACGACAACAACTTGCCCAAATCCCAAAAAGTTTCGCTTTTCTATCAATGAACCCCCTTTAGGGGGGCTACGAGGAAAATCTTTGATTTTCCGGTGGGGGGGCCGTGCGAATCTTTTTGGGAACCCTTGGGACGATTTTAGCAAGAGCCGGAAAATTATAATATCCATCCCCCCGTCAGTTGCTAATGCAACTGCCACCCCCCAAACCTACGGTTTAGGGGGACAGATTTTTCAGGTGCCCGACGGCAAAAATCTTTATCTATTTGGGGTCCCCAAAAAGTTGAGCGAATAGCGAAAACTTTTAGGGGTGAAACTTAAGATTTTTGACTAGACCCTTGGGCTCGTAGCTTGGGGGGTGGCATCTTAAAATCAATAATTAATAATCAATAATCAAATTAGTTTGCTCAAAACTTTATAGTTGCTCTTAAAAGTTAGTATTTTCTCTTTTGATTTTTGATTTTCCATTTTTG
>JAFSVJ010000054.1 GCA_017445025.1 Abditibacteriota bacterium
ATACGTTAAATATACCAATAGTTGCAAGTATAATATCATCAACTTTTTTTGTCCTTTATTGTGTTTTGGTATATTTTACCGAAAGTCTTATGTTTTGTTCTATAATAAGGTTTATATTTGATTTTTTAGACCGTGATTTTAAGATTAAATATAGTTTTTCGCTTTTATTATTTTTATGTTTGAATGTTATTATTTTTGCTTTTAAGATATTTTATTTTCTCAAATTTGATATTCCATGGGGAATACAATGTGATTATGTATATTTAATATTAGTTTCTTTAATACCCATTGAGTTTGTTGTTTTTTTTGTTATTTATTATATATTTATGGTGGTGAATTATACATATAAACCTTATGTTAATGTCTTTAAAATTGAGTTTAGTCAAGAAGCAAAATTAGCAATTAAATGGACAATGTTTTTTTCTCTTTTGTTTCTGGTTCTTTTTTGTGTAGGTATGTATAAATATATAAATTATGAAGATTTGCATGATGATTTTATGTATATGGAATATGGAATAAGAGACTGTTTGTATCTAAATTTGAAGTATTTAATCCACGATATTTGTGAAATATATTTACATCCTTATCATTATTTTTTTTTAAATATGCCTTTTTAGGACTTGACAAAGGGTATGGTTTTGTGGTATAATATAATTGTTCAAACAACTCACAACTCAAAAACACAAGGGGCTTAATCAGGTTACTCTACCTGAACGGGGGAACCGATTTTTGGGGTGAACTCGTAAGAGAGGGTTTGACTTCCGTCCTAACCCGTCAGCTAACTCCGTAGGCCTCCTGAGGAAGTTGTTTTGACAAGAACAGCATCACCAATGGTGATGCTTTTTTTTGCAAAAATCTATTAAATATGTTATAATAAAATTAAGAAAACAACATGGAGTATAAAATGAAAAAAACTATTTTGTTTATAATTCCTTTGATATTATTCTGCTTTATAGGTTGTCAATCCAAAGATGATGATTTTGATTCTGTTCCTGTTCCTGCCCCAGTTCATGTGTCTTCACCAATAGTTAAGAAAGAGTTGTCTGAAGAGAAAATTAATTCTACTGTCAGCAAGACATATAACTCTCAGTATATTTCTTTTTGTAATAAGCTTTTTCAACAAACTTTTGTAAAGGATAATTATATATTCTCACCACTGAGTTTATATGTTGCTTTATCTATGACTTCCAATGGTGCGAGAGGAGAGACCTTATCTGAATTTGGAAAGCTCCTTTGCGGTAATGATTTTAATCAAGAGAAGTTAAATGATTATAACAAAAAGCTAATGGAAAACTCAGAATTGTTAGATAGTTATAATATTGCCAATTCTATATGGGTTAGAGATGATGTCGAAAAACCATTTATAGATGTTATAGAAAAGGAATATAAATCCGATGTAGGCCCTTTGACTACTCCGGAACCTATAAATGCTTGGGCTAATGAAAAGACAAAAGGAAAAATACCTTTTATTATTGATAGAGTTGAACCTGATGATTTAGCAATTTTAGTAAATGCTGTTTATTTTTATGGTAAATGGTTAGATCCTATTAGTGAGTATCAAATATCTCCTTTTGAATTTAATCTTGAAGACGGAAAGAAAGTTAAAACTGATTTTATGTCTATACCATGTTATTGGTGCAAAGTTTATCCGTATAATAAGGGATATGTTTTATCAATTATATTTCAAAATAAATGTTCAATATATATGTTTTTGCCACCGAAAGGCGAAAAACTTGAGAGTTATGTAAAGAAAATAGATTTTAGTGACCTTTCCGGATTAGAATTTGAAAGTGGGGAATGGGTTATTAAAATTCCTAAGTTTAAAATCAAGTCCGAAAGTGACTGTATTCCTTTCCTAAACAATTTAGGATTAAATAAGTGTTTTGAACTTCAAAAAGAAGAGTTAGATGGTATAAGTAAAGATCCTCTAGGACTTTATATAAAATATATATTACAAAAAGCTACAATTGAATTAAATGAAAAAGGTGTAGAAGCAACAGCTGCAACTGGAATAGGAGTTGCAATGGGTGTTGGTGGACCACCACCTCAGATTAAATATCTAACCTTTGACAGACCTTTCGCCTATATGATATACAATGATACTAACGCAACTCCTGTATTTTTCGGAGCTGTATATAACCCAACCAAGTAATTATTTTTAATGGTATAGTATATGAGAAGAAAAGATAGAGAAGTGACAGATTTTAACACTATTGTGTCAATTATAGATGAATGTCATATTATCAGAATTGGGCTTTCAGATGGTGATTATCCTTATATTGTTCCCTTGAATTTTGGTTATAGATTGGAAGGACAACAAATTTATTTTTATATTCATGGAGCTTTAGCCGGACGAAAGTATGAGCTTATGAAGAAAAATCTTTATTGCTCTTTTGAAATGGATATAGCTTTGGAAATAGATTGTATGGCAGAAAAGAAAGTTGTCACTCAAAGATATAAATCTGTAATGGGTAAAGCTGATATAAGGTTCTTAGAAGGTGAAGAAAGAGTTTGGGCTATGGATAATTATATAATGGGAAGATATGAGATAACAAGAACCTTTGAATATAATAAAGCCATGATTGAAAGAACCTGTGTTGTAGAACTAAAAGTGACAGAATTATCAGCAAAAATGAATCTTGTCAGAGAAAAATAATATGTTTGGTATTTATAAACCTTTCCGCAAAGGGAAGGTTTTTTTGTTTTAAATATAAAACTACCTTTTATTAAATTGAAAAATAATAAGAAAAATGGTATAATATAAGTGTGTATCTGTTTTTTTTTTGATATTTTACACAAAAATTTTTTGAAATTAGAGTATTTTTATATATAAAACCTTATTTGGAGAATATTATGATTAGTCAAAATATTGAAATAGCTCAAAGAATAAGAGCATTGCGTGAAGACTATGGTTACACTGTGGAAAAAATGGCACAACTTTTGGATGTGACAATTGATGAATATAATGCTTTAGAAAAAGGAAAAATCGATTTTTCTATTTCTTTTCTTGAGAAAATTTCTAACATTTTTAATGTGGAATTACCTATTTTGGTTACGGGAGACGAACCTAAACTTCGTGTCTATGACGTGACCAGAAACGGTGAAGGTCTTATGGTAAAGAGAAACGAGGAATACGATTATAGGGCACTGGCAGCTAATTTCGTAGGGAAAAAAATAATGCCTTTCGAAGTTGCTGTCCCTTTGATTAAAGAAGGAGAACCCCAACACTATAATTCTCATGATGGCTTTGAATTTGAGTATATCATTGAAGGTGAGCTTAAGCTTAAAATCAATGATACAGAGCTTATCTTGAAAAAAGGAGATTGTGTGTATTTTGATTCCTCCTGTCCTCACCATATGATGTCCTTAGGGGACACACCGGCGAGGGTTTTGGTGGTTGTTGTTTGATAATCACTTAGGTAGACCCTAATAAATTGGATAATTTTATGTTAGAAAAATTTTTAAAACAAAGTTCCTTCTCCTCTTATGAGGATATGATACAAAATTTTAAACTTGAAATACCGGAACATTACAACTTTGCTTATGATGTTGTAGACGGTTGGGCAAAGGAAGACCCTGAGAGAATAGCTCTCTATTGGACTAATCCCGAGGGTCATGAGAAGAAAATATCTTTCGCTAAAATGAAAGAGTATTCAGACAGACTTTCAAATGCCTTAACTTCTCTCGGTGTAGGAAGAGATGATGTTGTTGCCCTTATTCTTAAAAGAAGATGGGAATATTGGCCTTCAATAATAGCTTGTCACAAAATTGGTGCAAGAGCTCTACCCATAAACCATTTAATGAAGAAAAAGGATCTTATATATAGGTTTAATATGGTAGAGTGTAAGGCTGTTATAGCTGTTGACGAAAAAATGCTTATAGATGAAATAGAATTGGCAAAAGATCAATGTAAGTATTTGAAAGTCAAGATTATGGTTGACGGAGAAAAAGATGGCTGGTTCAACTGGAATAAAATAGTTGATAAAGCATCTCCCGATTGGAAGAGACCTTTTATAAACGAAAATTCCGATGTTATGCTTATGTATTATACATCCGGAACCACAGGACTTCCAAAGGTTGTTGCTCATAATCATTTATATTCTTTGGCACATATAATTACTGCCAAATTGTGGCTTAATTGTGAAGACGGTGGTCTTCATCTCACTGTTTCAGATACAGGTTGGGGTAAAGCTGTATGGGGTAAATTATATGGTCAGTGGATATGTGGAAGCACTGTATTTGTATATGATTATGACAGATTTGTGGCTGATGATATTTTAAACCTATTTGCCAAATATAAAATAACCACTTTCTGTGCACCACCTACAATTTACAGATTTTTTGTAAAAGAAGACCTGTCAAAATATGATTTTTCAAGTCTTCACTATGTATGCACTGCCGGAGAAGCTTTGCATCCGGAAGTTTTTAATGTTTTTGAAAAACAAACGGGACTTAAAATATACGAAGGTTTTGGACAAACTGAAACTGTTTGTATGTTGGCTACCTTCCCCGGTGTAGAACCTCATCCCGGTTCTATGGGTAAACCTTCTCCATCATATAATGTTTGTTTGGTGGATGATGATCTCATGCCTGTTGAAAACGGTGAAGAAGGTCATTTGGTTGTGGATCTTGGAGATGTGGTTTCAGATGATGAAAACTGTCCTAAGTATAAAAAGTTTTCAAATTTCCCTTATGGTCTATTTGAAAGTTATATATACGAAAGCGAATTTGATAAAGACAAGTATAAAGGGAAATACTATTTCACAGGTGATATGGCCTGGCGAGACGAGGATGGATATTACTGGTTTGTCGGAAGAAGTGACGATGTTATAAAAACCAGTGGCTATAGGGTGGGCCCCTTTGAAATAGAGTCTGTTCTTATGGAACATCCCGCTGTTTTGGAATGTGCCATAACAGGTGTTCCCGATCCTATTCGTGGTCAGGTGGTTAAAGCTACAATAGTTTTGACCAAGGATTACAGTCCCAGTGATGAATTAGCTTCAAGACTTAAAGAATATGTAAAGGGCAATACAGCCCCATATAAATATCCCAGAGTTATTGAATTTGTAAAAGAATTACCTAAGACCATTTCCGGTAAAATCAGAAGAGTGGATATAAGAGAAAACAAAAAGGAGAATCCCGATGAATGATCATGTAATAGATATTGCCAATAGGATTAAATTTTTGCGTGAAGATGCGGGTATGTCTGTGACAGAGCTTATAAGTAAGCTCAATCAAAAAATGACAGAGGAAGAATACAGACGCTGTGAAAATGGCGAAGTTGATATGAATGTGTCTATTATGGATGATATAGCACAGGCTTTTGGTGTTGAACTTTCTACTCTAATTACAGGAAAGGAACCAAAACTTCATATTTTTTCCGTCACAAAAAAAGGAAAAGGCTTTAATACAAAGAGAAGAAAAGAATATTCTTATGAAGCTTTGGCTCATAATTTTTCAAAGAAGAATATGGAGCCTTTTGTTGTGACCATTGAGCCGAATGATAGTGAGACCATTCCTCTTGACTACCACCCGGGTAGAGAATTTGAGTATGTTCTTGAAGGTTCAGCTAAGGTTAGAATAAACGATAAGGAAATAATTCTTGAGGAAGGGGACAGTGTTTTTTTGGACAGTTCATATCCTCACGGAATACAAGCATTAAACGGAAAACCTTGCAAATGCTTGGTTGTTATTAATTAATATGTTTTTGAGTTAAACTGAGAATCTTATAGTATTAAGTAGGATATTATGTTAGAAAAGTTTTTGAAACAGACTGAATTTTCTTCTTATGAAGATATGATGAAGAATTTTGAGTTTGTTATACCGGATAATTTTAATTTTGGTTTTGACGTTATTGATGAATGGGCAAGACAGGAGCCTAAGAAAAGAGCTCTTGTTTGGTGCAATCCCCAAGGTGATGAAAAAGAGTTGACTTTCACTGAAATTTCCAAAATGTCCAATCAAACCGTAAATATGTTAAAATCCTTGGGCTTAAAGAAAGGGGATGTGGCAATGTTGCTTCTTAAAAGACGTTGGGAGTATTGGGTTATAGCTCCTGCTTGTCACAAACTCGGTGTCACCATTGTTCCCGTAAACCATCTTATGAAAAAGAAAGATTTGGTCTACAGGATTAATAAGGTCAATGTTACCACGGTTATCTGCGTAAATGAAGAAATGGCCATAGCAGAGCTTGAAAAGGCTCTTGAAAGTTGCCCTCAAGTAAATATTAAGGTAGTTGTTCAAACTCCAAGAGAAGGTTGGATATATTATAACGAAGAATATCCCAAATATTCCGATGTTTTTGAAAGACCTACCGGCAAAGATGCTACTTCAAATGACGATATAATGCTTATGTATTATACCTCAGGAACTACAGGAATGCCTAAGGTTGTATGTCATAACTATCTCTATCCCATAGGTCATATAGTCACCGGTTGTTATTGGCATAAGGTTGTCAACAATGGTCTTCACTTAACTATGGCTGATACAGGTTGGGCAAAAGCCGGTTGGGGTAAAATGTATGGTCAATGGATTGGCGGAACAGCTAACTTTGTATATGACTTTGATCGATTTAATGCGGATGATGTTTTAAAACTTATCTCAAAATATAAATTAACTACTTTTTGTGCTCCTCCTACCATATACAGATTTTTGGTTAAAGAAGATTTGACCAAATATGATTTCTCAAGTTTAACTCATTGTTGCACTGCCGGAGAGGCACTTCACGCAGAAGTATTTAATACTTTTGAAAAACAAACAGGTCACAAGATATATGAAGGTTTCGGTCAAACGGAAACCACTGTTATGTTGGCCACTTTCCCATGGATGGATCCTCATCCGGGTTCAATGGGAAAGCCTTCTCCTGCATACAAGATTCATTTGTTGGATGACAATTATAACGAAGTTGATGTAGGTAAAACAGGTTATTTGGCTGTAGAAACAGATAAATATCCTACAGGTCTCTTTACAGGTTATGAATTTGACCTTGAGGAGCAAAAAGAAAAGTTTAGAAACGGATATTACTTTACAGGTGATATGGCTTGGAAGGATGAATACGGTTACTATTGGTTTGTCGGAAGAAGCGATGATATTATTAAAACCAGTGGTTACAGAGTTGGTCCTTTTGAGATAGAATCTGTCCTTATGCAACACCAATCCGTTTTGGAATGTGCCATAACGGGAGCTCCGGATCCTGTTCGTGGTCAAGTGGTTAAAGCTACCATTGTTTTGGCAAAGGGATGGACTGCTTCCGACGAACTTGCTGAAGAATTAAAGCAATATGTAAAAGTAAATACAGCTCCCTATAAATACCCGAGGATTGTGGAATTTGTGGAAGCTTTGCCCAAAACCACATCCGGTAAGATCAGAAGAAACGCCATTAGAGATAATGACAATAAGGATGACAACCCCAATAGGTAAGTTAAATTTGCGTTGCAAATTTAAAAAGCAGAAAGCAGAAAGTAGAAAGTGAAAGAAGGTTAAAATTGAAGGTTAGAACAAGGTTTGCTCCAAGCCCTACGGGGTCTCCTCATATAGGCAATATCAGAACCGCTGTGTTTGATTATTTATTTGCCATGCATGAGGGCGGAGATTTTATATTAAGAGTAGAAGATACTGACAGAACCCGTTATGTGGAGTCCTCTTTAGGGGATATGATGAAAGGTTTAAGATGGATGGGACTTGACTGGACAGAAGGCCCCGATGTGGGTGGTGACTATGGTCCTTATTTCCAATCAGAAAGACTTGAAATATATCATAAATATGCTCAGCAGTTAATTGACGAAGGCAAAGCATATTATTGTTTTTGCTCCAAGGAAAGACTTGAAGAAATGAGAGCCTTACAAGTGGCAGCAAAGACACCTCCCGGATATGACAGAAAATGTCGTGACTTAATTCCTGAGGAAGTTGCCGAAAAACTAAAAGAAAACCCTCATCCCGTTATTCGTTTTAAAATGAAAAGAGAGGGTGTGACAGAATTTGAAGATGTAGTCCGTGGAAAAATAACTTTTCAAAATGATATTCAAGACGATTTTATTGCTATAAAAGCTGATGGTTTTCCGACATATCATTTTGCAAGTATTGTGGATGACCACTTAATGAAAATCACTCATGTTATAAGAGGATCCGAGTGGATTGCATCTACTCCCAAGCATTTACAATTATATGAAGCTTTTGGTTGGGAACCTCCCATTTGGGTTCACCCTGAGTTGATTTTAGACGAAAAAGGAAAGAAATTATCAAAAAGAAGTGACACAGTCACTGCTTTTATGTCTTATATAGATGCGGGATATTTGCCTGAAGCTATGCTTAATTTTATGGCAACCATGGGATGGAGCAGCGGAGAAGACAAGAAACTATTTTCCAAAGAAGAACTTATTGAAAAATTCACCCTTGAAGGAATAGTTAATCACCCTGCCATATTTGATTTGCCGAAGTTAAACGATTTAAACGGTGAATATATAAGAATGAAAACTTCTGAGGAGTTAATGGTTCTTATTATGCCATATATGCAAAAGGCAGGATATGTTTCTGAAAATCCTTCAGAGGAAGAGTTAAAAAAGCTTTTGGAAGTGACAAAGTTGATTCACGATAGAATCGTTACATTAAGTGAAGCTCCTATGTTGACAGAATTTTTCTATAAAAATGACCTTGAATATGAAGAGAAAGGTTTAAAGAGATTTAAGAAAGATTTTTGGAAAGAGATGATGACTCACGTAAAGGAAAACCTTGAGGCTTGTGACGATTGGACATACACCCCTCTTGAGACTGCTATTAAAAGCACCTTAGACCAAATGGACATTAAAGTTGGTGATCTTATGGCGACTACAAGAATGTGTATTACAGGCAGAACTTGGGGACCCGGTCTTTATGAGTGTATGGAAGTTATTGGCAAAGAAGAGTGCATTAATCGTATCAACAGAGCAATGGAACTCTATTAATGGAAATTGTTAAATAGGAAATAAAAATAAAAATATTATTCCTTAACTTGACATTTCCCTATCGTTAACAGACATATTAATTAGTTCTATCAACATGTTTTTAGGTTATAAATATGAATATAATAGATTTAAACACAGTTTACGGAACGGGAGTTGCATCCACTTATAACTATTCAATAGAAGATTTGGAATCAAGTCTTTTGGAAAATGGTATTAGTAAGGCATTTACCTTAAACAGTAGCGGTATTTTTTATAATTTCTCTTTAGGAAATGAAATTACCATTAAAGAACTTTCCGGAAAGGATATGTTTTATCCTGTTGCAACCATAAACCCGGGCGGTTTCTTTTCTCATGAGGCTTCTATAGAAAATCTTAAATTACAAGGATTTAAAGCCATAAAGCTTTTCCCCGAGATTCAGGGTTGGAAAATAGATAATATTGTTCTTAAAGAGATATTGGAGCTAAATAATCAAGTAGGTTTACCTATTATTATAAATACATCTTTGTTTGGTGAAATTTCTTCTCTATCAAGTATTTATAACTATGATTTTCCTTTAATTTGCGGAGGAGTTTCATTTGAGAATACTGCGGAGTTTGTGGTTTTTGCCAAGAAAAATCCAAAAGTATTTGTAGAGTGTGGTGCCTTTAAATCTCATTATGTTTTGAATAAGGTTATTTATGAAATAGGAGCTGACAGAGTTTTGTTCGGTTCAAATTCTCCTCAGGATCTTCCCAAAGTTTCCATTGATTTTATATTAAAATCTAAGATTTCTGACACGGATAAAGAGAAAATCTTATCTCTCAATATCCTTAATATTATATAGGAGGCAAATATGAAAATAATAGATGTTTATACAGAAATAGGAATGCCTCCTCTTTGGGGTGAAGAATCCGACAGTCATAAGTTATTGGATAACATGGAAGAAAACGGAATAATGGGCTCCTGTGTATGTTCCACCCAAGCTACTGTGGATTTTCAAAAGGCTAATTATGAAGTCAACGAATTAATAAGTAATAATTCCAAGTTTTTGGGTATTTTAGCTGTTAATATAGATTACTTTATGGAATCCGGGGAGCAATTAAGAAAATATCTTATAACTCCCAAATTTATAGCAATTAAATTGTTTTCAAAAAGTGAAATAACTCTTGATTCTTGTGATGCTTTTCTAAACATTCACAGACGATACGGAACACCTGTGTTTATTGACTGTTATAATGCAACCCAGGCCAACAATATTGAAGAAATAGCAAAAGAATTTAACCAAATGAAATTTGTTATGTTGGGTATGGGTGGTGAAGATTACAGAACAGCTATATCCATTGCACGAAAAACCGTTAATATTTACTTAGAGACCGGGGGATCCTTAGACCCTTATAAAATCAAGTATGCTTGCGAAACAATAGGCTCTCATAGGTTAATTTACGGTTCTCACACACCCTATGTAGAAAGTACGGTTTACAGATCCCTTATAGAGAACTCTCTTGAAGATCAAAGAGATAAAATGGATATATATTATAACAGTGCAAAGAGATTGTTTAACTGGAAATAAAAATGCGTATATTATATATTCTTCTTGCTTTTGTTATAATTTTTTCATTGGGTTGTAAAAAGGATAAACCCGAAAGTCCTAAGCCTAATGATATAAAACCTTTGCTTAAAAGTGATGTGACAGATAAAACCTTAAATGATGCGGAAAAAGTTTTGGATAAGAAATTGTCACAAGAAAAAAAGCAAGAGATTAAGGATAAGGCAGAGGATGCTGCCAAGAAAATTAAGGCAGAAGAGGTTGATAATATTCCTCAAATAAAGGTAGATACAAGTGATGTAAAATTGGAGTGGGCAGACGGTAAAGGAAAGGTAATGCAATGTCTTGCCAAAAGCTTTATGGGAGACCAAAAAACCAATATGCTATCACTTTCGGATTTTACCGCTACTTTATATGAACAAGGAAAACCTTCTGCCAAAGTTCAAGCTAAGAAAGCTGTTTTGGACCTAATTAAAAAAGAAATTAAGGTGAACACAGGGGTTAAGGTGGTTTCTTTGGTAAACAAGACTACTCTGACTGCAAATAAAGTTTTGTGGAAATCAAAAGAAAATACCATTTACGCACAAGAAGGAATTTTGGATTCACCTTACGGTAAAATAACAGGCAAATATTTTACTCTTGATACTAAACTTGAGATTTTTCAAGTTTCAGACACAGGGCTAAATATAGATTAAGGAGACCGGTTTATGAAAAATATTATATTTATCTTGGTTTTGTTTATTTTTATTTCTCCTATATTCGGAGCAGAATATGCTTCTAAAGAAGGAGATTTAAAAGTTAATGCTAATATTTTGCAATTGGGAAAGAAAACCGTAAAGGCTAAGAATAAAATAAACGTGACAGCCAAGCTTGATAATTCTACTACCATTAATGTGAAATGCAATCTGCTACAAATTAATGCTTCTGACGAAGGTTCTACTTCTATTAAAAACCTAAAAAACTGTATTTTTAGAGACAGCGTCATTGTTAAATATGATTCTGTTGATTCTAAAGGTGTTAAATCTTCTTATTTATCCAAATCTGACAGTGCTTTTTATGATGGAAAAACTCAAAATCTTGTATTGACGGGTAATGTTAAATTAGATTATATTTCAAGTGACGGAACAAAAATGTCTGCTCAAGGAAAAAAGGCTGTTTTGAATTTGAGTAAAGATGCCAAGGAGAATGATATTATTTTTGCTATAGAAGGTGACGAAGAAACGGGAGCAAAGTTAGACAGTAATTTGGACCGGATACCGGAAAGGTAAATTTGCGTTGCAAATTTAAAAAGCAGAAAGTTGTAAAAGTATAAATGAAAATAAGAACTTCAAATTTAGTTAAAATATATAAAGGTAAACGTGTGGTTGATGGCGTCAATTTTGAAGCCGAAACAGGAGAAATTGTGGGACTTTTAGGTGCCAATGGTGCCGGAAAGACCACTTCCTTTTATATGATGACAGGTCTTATTAAGCCTGACGAAGGTAATGTATATCTTGATGATATGGATATTACAGGCCTTCCTATGTATAAAAGAGCTCGCTTAGGTGTTGGATATTTGCCTCAGGAACCTTCTGTTTTTAGAAAATTAACTGTAGAAGAGAATTTAATGCTCGTTCTTCAAATGACCGGTATGAAAAAGTCTGAGCAGAAAGAAATATGTGAGAAACTTCTAAAAGAATTTAATTTGGAAAAGGTTAGAGACAGAATAGGTCAAGTTCTCTCAGGTGGTGAGAGAAGAAGAGTTGAAATAGCAAGGGCTCTTTCTACTAATCCCAAGTTTATTCTTCTTGACGAGCCTTTTACCGGGGTTGACCCCATTAGTATAAATGATATTCAGGAGCTTATCCGCGGACTTAAAGATAAGGGTATTGGCATAATAATAACAGATCATAATGTGAGAGAAACTTTGGTTATTTGTGACAGAGCTTACATTATGGGTGAAGGAAAAATAAGAACCAGCGGACTTTCTAAAGATCTTCCCAACGATCCCATTGCAAGGGAATTTTATCTTGGGGAAAAGTTTGAAATGTAATGATTAAGTTAGTAGATAAATTAATTATTAAGGAGCTTTTAGGTCCTTTTATATTTGGTGTCTTGGCATTTACAACTTTGTTTTTTGCCGGGGATTATCTGTTGGAGCTCATGGCATATCTTTCAGACGGTGTATCTATATATAATGTTCTAAAGATGTTGCTTTATTATATTCCTACCATTGTTTTTTATACTCTACCTATGGCAACACTTCTTGCGGTTATTTTTGCCATAGGAAGAGTCAGCGGTGAAAGTGAAATGACTGCCATGTTTGCCGGGGGGATCAGTTACAAGAGAATACTTGTTCCGGTTTTGGTGTTTTGTTTTTTTGCCGCAGTATTATCCTATTGTTTAAATGATTTTGTGGCTCCAAAGTGTTTCTTTAAACTCAAAGAGTTGGAACATATAATAGAAGATGAACTTCCAACCCAAAACAAACCAATTACCATATTTGACAAGGAAACCAATTCTCTTATAAGAATTGCCGGAGGATACAACATTAAAGAAGGCAAGGCACTGGATATGACTTGTGTTCAATTTAATGAAAAAAATGAACCTAATTTAGTGGTAGTGGCTCATACAGCTCTTTGGCAAGGTATGAGAGATGATAAAAAGAAATTTGACTGGAAACTATATGATGGTTATACTCAAAAGTTAGGTGATGAGTTTAGTGTAAAAATATCTTTCAATAAATCTGAAACAAAAGATATAACCATTAATGAAGATGTGGATAAAATAGAGCTTCTTCAAAAGGCAGAAACAAGGCATGCCGATACAAACATGAATTTCTTTGAAATGAGGGAGCTTTTAAAGTATTACAAAAAAACAGATGACACCGATGAAGAGACTATAAACAAGACAGAAGTCTTTATGTGGAACAGGTTCTCTATGCCTCTTGCTTGTTTTATTTTTGGATTAATAGCTGCTCCCTTGGCTATCAGAAGTCATAGAAGCGGTGCCGGTATAGGTGTGGGTATCAGTCTTGCTGTTATCTTAATGTATTATTTGGTTTGGAATTGTGGGTCAAATATGGCTTTTCAAGGGTCAATTCCTGGATTTATAGGTTCCTTTGGTGGAAATATATTAGGACTTATTGTTGGTATATATCTTAACAAAAGAGTAAATTATTAAGTTATGTTATATTCGGTTTTTGTATTCATTTTGTTGGTTCTTCTCTCCGGTGGAATTGCCTTTTTAGGCGATTATATCGGAAGATATTTGGGCAAAAAAAGATTAACAGCTTTTGGTTTACGACCAAAGCATACAGCTATTATAAGCACCATTATAACAGGGATGCTTATATCTTTTGTTGCGTTATTGGTTTTAACCGGTATTAACAGAGAGTTTAGAGATGTGGTTTTCCATGGTAAACAAATAATGGAAAACAATAAAAAATTAGAACAAGAAAGCGAAAAGCTTTTAGCAAACAATAAAGAATTAATATCATCCAATAATGAACTTAAAAATGAACAAAAAGAGCTTAAAGAAAAGAGCCTCTCTCTTGAAAACATAGCAAAATCTCTTGAAGATAAAAATATAAAATTAAACATAAAAGCCAGGAACTCGGAAAAGACTGCCAACGCCTTAGGAATAAGAGCCAAAAGTTTGGAAAAGAATATTTCCAAGTTACTGTCCGATTATAACAGAAGCAAAAAAACTCTTGAAGATGCCCAAAAAGCCAAAAAGGTTGCCGAGACTAACATTTCCGCTTTAAAAGAAAGTATTGCAAGGCAACAAAAAGAGCTTGAAGAAATTACAAATAAAAGCAATGGTTTGTCGGAGCAGCTTGCAGATAAGCAAAAAGCTTTGGATGACAGTGAGAAGAAATTGGTTTCTCAAGAGAAGAATTTAAGTGATATTGAGGACCAATTATCTATCGCAAGGGCAAACTTAGAAGAAACATTAAAGGCTCTCGATGTGGCAAATCAAGAGCTTGAAACATATTCTCAATTGAGACTCAGTGATGTAATTGTTAAACAGGATGATGAGATAATAAGAAGTGTTATCGAAGGAAACGACAGTTTAATTAATATAAAAGAAAATTTGTATAAGTTTGTGGCCCTGGGGGCTATAAGATGTAACAGGCTGACAAAGAAGCTAACGGGAAAGGAAAACGGAATGATCTTAGCTTATAAGTCAGAAACCGGTGAAATTCTTATGGTTGATGAGAAGAGACTTATAGATCAAGCTGCCGATTTAATTAAAGAAAGTAAAAATAATAGGACTTTGGTAATCCTTTCAAGTGCCGGAAACTTTACCGCAAACGACCTTAATAAGGGACCTATTGTAGCAGAACTAAAATTATTAGAAGATAAATTATTATATAAAAAGGGGGCAAGAGTAACCAAAAAATATTTTGACGGAAAACAAAATGAATCTTATGTGTTTAGTGATGTTTATACTTTTGTTACTAATGATTTGCATCAACTTATGGGAAAACAAGGTATGGTTCTCAAACAACAATCCTTGCTTGACGATAATACAAATGTCACAAGTAAAATTGAGGTTCAATTGGATTTAACAAGAAGAATCAATGATACTGACAGTATGTGTTTGGTGACTGTAACAGCTAAGGATAATATATATTCGCATGATATATATTCTTCAGATTTATTTGAATATGAGGTTGAGATAGTAAAATGATAGTAATAGGAATTGATCCCGGAAGAAAAAGATGTGGTTTTTGTGTTGAAGACAGTATTCAAGGGACTTTACGAAGAGGAGTTATTTCTTCTCTTTCACTAATGGACCATATTTATAAATATAAAGATATGTATCCCGATGCAGTGGTAGTCTGTGGCAATTCTGAGAGCAGCAAAGATTTGATTAATACTTATAATACTCAAGGCGTGCCTATTGAGTTTGAAGATGAAACCGGAAGCACTCTTGAAGCAAGAGTTCTTTATTGGAGAAAGCACAAAAAACCTTGGTGGGGATTTTTCTTGCCTTCTACTATGCTTCACGCTAAAAGAAGGCTTGATGATTATGCCGCAGTGGTTATAGCAAGAAGATATATAAACAAGCATGTATAACCTTACTTCTATAAGTGATGTCCGAAAATTACTTGAGACTCTTGGACTAAAGCCCAAACATGGTTTGGGCCAAAATTTTCTTATAGATAATAATGTAGTTTTAAATATTGTGAGGACAGTTTTAGAGAGTGGTTCCTATGCTTTGGAAATTGGGCCGGGATTAGGGGTTTTGACGTCCGGAATGGCCGGATTGGAACAGATTGTGGCTGTTGAATGTGACCAAGATATGGTAAAATGTCTTAAGGTGACATGTGCTGGAATGGATAATATATCCATCATAAATGAGGATTTTTTAAAAGTTGATTTAACTAAAATTCTTAACATTGACAAAAAATATGTGGCATATGGAAATCTTCCTTATTATATAACCACTCCCATAATAATTAAAATTTTAGAAAATAAGGAATATTTTAATTCAATAGTTATGATGGTTCAAAAGGAAGTAGGGGATAGAATGAAAGCCTCTCCGGGAGGTAAGAATTATGGTGCTTTGTCTGTTTTTGTCCAATATTACGGAAAGGTGGAAACAGTTTGTTCTGTCAGCAAAAATTGTTTTTACCCTCCTCCAAGTGTGTCAAGTGTTGTTGTAAAAATCTCTTTATATGACAAACCTTTATTTGATGTAAACGAAGAACTTTATTTTAATATAGTGAGAGCTGCTTTCGGAAAGCGAAGAAAAACCATTCTTAATGCTCTTTCAAATTCAGAGTTTTTAGATTTTTCTAAAGATCAGGTGGAATCCTTTTTGAAAAAGGCCGGAATTGATATGAATGTTAGAGGAGAAACTTTGACTTTAGAAGATTTTGCTAAGATCACTAAATGTATTACAATATAAAATCAAAAATAGAAAATCAAAAATCAAAATAGAAAGAGTTAACTTTTGATACCAACTATAAAGTTTAGAGCCGGCTAATTTGATTATTGATTATTTATTTTTGGTTTTAAATTTGGAGATTAGTATGACTCTTTTTGAATTATGTATTTTAGCTCCTATTTTTATGGCCTTGTCTATTTGGACATTTCGAAAAATATTAGTTATGCTGATAGATGAAGAAATAACCGCTATTGAAAGCTTATGGTATTTTGCGGGTTATTTTCTGCTTTTATATGTATTTCTTTCCGCATCGGTTTATCAAGGATTATTGTTTCTCTTGTGTATAGTTCTCCTCGTTTTCAATTTAACTATTGACCCTATACGAAATGCTTTTGATGAATCCGGCATAGATAAACGTTATCTTGTAAATATAGATAAGTATAAAAAAGTTATTGCCAAAAACCCACAGGATTGGGGAACATTAAGTGAAATAGCATATTGTTATTATAAACTTGGCAAATATGAAGAAGCTATTACAACTCAAACTGAGGTGGTTCGTCTCTCTAAAAACGATATAATGGAAGTGGGCAAACTAACAGATTATAAAAAACATTATAATAAGTTAATAAATCCGGGAGTAAAATGTTGGTATTGTGGCAGAATGGTTCCCAAAGGAGACGCCAAATGTCCCAATTGCAGAAGGTCTGCTATGACAGGTGAAGGTATAAAGGCATGGTTAAAAGGTGTTGGATATAAAGTTTTCTTTGGACAGATTATTATTTCGGTTGTGTTAGCTTTTATCAGTGCTTTTATAATTCAGTATTTCAATATAAGCGGTATTTTTATATTGGATTTTGTTTTGGTAGTTATTGTTTTTGCATATATAGGTTATAAACTTTTGTATAAAAATCATAAAAAATAGACTTATTTTCAAGTATATATTTTAAATAATTAATTAAAATGCTCAACTGTAATTATGTTTTAAAGGGAATAGATACTATTCCCGATTACGAAATGAGAAATAAAACGACAGGATTATAAAAATCCCAAAGGACCGAAAATATTAATTTTTCGTAAGAAATATGGAATGTAGTCGTTGACTGTAGACTCGGAGCAAAATGTCATTTTTCAAGGCATTAGCCATTGATAAAATGTTATTTTGCGAGAATCGTCAAGGAAACACGAAATGACATATTTCGTTAAGCGAAAAATTAGAGATTTTCGAGGGATTTGGGTTTTTTAATAATTCTACTTTAGATAATTAGTAAAGATGCTTGATTGTAATTATACTATAAACGGTATAGATAATATTCCCGATTATGAAATTAGAATAAAACGACAGGATTATTTTTTTGATAACGAAATAATCGATCGTCCTGTGGTCTTAATACCTGTTTACAAACCTTATGAAAGCAAATATAAGAAAGATTACAAATTATTAAGAGATAAGTGGCTGGATTTTGATTTTGTTTCAGATTGTATAATTGAACAGGTTGAAAATACAGAGTATTATGGGGATGCTTTGCCTAATATATTTCCTAATTTAGGGCCGGAGATATTGAGTGCATTTTGTGGTTGTGATTTAGAATTTGGCGAAACAACTTCTTGGTCTTCTCCTATAATTAATGATTGGGAAAGGGATATTGATAAAATAGCTTTTTCTGAAGACAATTTCTATTTTAAGAAGATAAACGAGTTTACGGATATTCTACTGCAAAAAGGAGTGGGCAAATTTTATACCGGATTGACAGATCTTCATCCCGGGGGAGATGCCATTGCGGCTTTTAGAGATCCGGAGAGATTAAATATGGATTTAATAGATGATCCGGATTATGTAAAGGAAGCCATTCACAAGTTTGAACCTATATATTATAAGATTTTTGATTATTTTTATGATAAATTAATCAAGAACAACCAGCCATGTTCTACGTGGCATCATATTGTATGTTCGAGGCGATTTTATATTGCTTCAAATGATTTTTCCTGCATGATATCCGACCGAATGTTTAAGGAGTTTTTCCTTCAAGGAATTATAGATGAATGTAAGTTTTACAAAAATACCATTTATCACCTTGACGGTCCTGATGCATTAAGTCATTTAGATACATTACTTGATATTAAGGAATTAAACGCAATTCAGTGGGTTCCCGGTGCAGGATTGGATGTCTTCTCTAATGATTTTAATTTGCCTATTTTGAAAAAAATACAAGCTGCTGGGAAGGGTATTCAGTTTTACATAAGACCTTATGAGTTAGACACGATTATGGAGAATTTAAAGCCACAGGGTGTTCATTTATCAGTATATACAGTAAAAGATAAAGATGAAGCCGACTGTGTGCTGAAAAGAATCGAGAAGTGGAAATAGATGTTTTTAGTAATTAAAAATTCCAACTCCCCTAAAAATCTCTAATTTTTCGCTTAACAAAATTACTTTTGACTTATCTCCTTGACATTCGTTCGTATTGAAACAAATTTTTATGGCTTTTGCCTAAAAATTCGCCTCACTACTCACTCATTACAGTCGAAGACGTCAATTCGCAATTTCTTGCGAAAAATTGATCTTTTTGGTGATTTGAAATTTAAATTAGGGTGTTCATTTAACAATCTATGGAATAAAAGACAAAGCTGAAGCCGATAATTTGTTAAAAAGAATAAAGAATTGGGTATAGGGATTTTTATAAAATCACAAATTATAAATCACAAATCAAAAAAATGTGGTGCGAAGCACCACGATTTTGATTTTTGATTATTTTTTATTGATTTTAATCTTGGATAGTTTATGCTAATCTTTTTGGGATTTTTTAGTTTATTTTTTCTTTCTCTGTCTATATCAGCTCTTAAGAAAATAGTTTTTATGCTCATAGATAATGAGATCAGTGCCATTCAAAGTTTATGGTATTTTGGTGGATATTTTACTTTATTATTTTTGTATTTGGAAGCTCCTCCGGATTATTTTTTCTTAAGAATTTTAATAATATTGATAATAGTTTCATTTATTTTTCTTATAGACCCCATAAAAAATTCTTTGGATGACTATGATATGGATAAACAATATATCCGTAAGATTGATGGTTATAGAAAAGTAGTGGCTAAAAATCCGAAAGATTGGGGAACTTTAAGCGAAATAGCATATTGTTATTATAAACTTCAAAAATATGATCAAGCTATAGAAGTTCAAAAGCAAGTGGTTTTTCTTTCAAGAGGAGATATAACAGAAACGGGAAAACTCTCTGATTATGAGAAACATTCGGAAAAGGTTAAGCACCCGGGAGTAAAGTGTTGGTTTTGTGGCAGAATGGTGCCGGAGAAAGATGCCAAATGTCCATATTGTCATCGTGCCGTTTTGTCCGGAGAAAGTATAAGATATTGGCTTAAAAATTTAGGTTATAGAGAATTAATAATAAAGGTTATAGCAGGAGCTGCATTAGCTTTTATATGTGCAATTTTAATGAATATATTTCATATAAGCATCTCTTTCTTAATCAATTTTATAATAGTGGTTTTAATTTTTGGTTATGTGTGCTATATGCTTTTAAAAACAGGAAAGGATAAATAGAAGATAGATGGATTTGGTTATTTTGGCAGTTTTGGGAATTTTATTTCTTGTAGCTGCTTGTTTTTATATAAGAAGAGTTCTTTACCTTGTCATAGACGGTGACATTACAACCATACAAAGTTTTATATATGTGGGAGCTTTTTTGGTTTTGATGATGTTATTTTTTTATATCCCGTTTAACGGATTTCGTTTTGTTATAGTCTTGTTTGTGGTAATCTTTGACTTGTTTATTGACAAGATTATGGCTTTGCTTAATAAACAAGAAGACAAAGAACACTATATGCGAAAAGTTATGGAATATGATAAACAACTATTAGAAAATCCATACAATTGGGTGGCTCTCAGTGAAAAGGCTTATTGTTATTTTAAAATGAAGGATTATGAAAAAGCCATTTCTATTCAAGATAAAGTTGTTAGAATGTCTCAAAATGATATCAATGAGATTAATAAGTTAAAGACTTATAAGAAGTTTTTGGAAAAAATTGAGTCTACTGATGTGAAATGTTGGTATTGTGGTGTAATGGTTCCGAAAGGTATAGAGAAATGTTATAACTGTGGTCACAGTATGAATTTCGGTGAAAATTTCATTAATTGGTTAAAACATGGTGGATTAAAAGATATAATAGTTAATACAGCTGTTATTATATTAATATTTGTATTGTATAAATTTGTTTTAAGCTTTTTGTCCGAGAATTTAAGGTTTATTATCCATATTTTGACTTGTATTCTGATTTTTGCCGGTGTTGCTTTTATAATATTTAAAAAAGATTAATTTTAAAACTAATTGGAGATATGATGAAAGTTTTATTAATAGGTAGTGGCGGAAGAGAAGACGCCATGGCTCAATCTATAATAAAGAGTCCTTTGCTTGATAAATTATTTATTGCTCCCGGAAACGGTGGTTCTCCTTGTGAGAGAGTCAATATAAAAGCATCTGACGTAGATGGAGTAGTTAATTTTGCTAAGAATAATAGTATTGATTTAGTAATAATTGGTCCCGAGAGTCCTTTGATAAAAGGAATGGCAGATCAATTGGAAAAGGCGGGAGTGTTAGTTTTTGGTTGCAGTAAGGAAGCCGCTCAGATGGAGGGTTCCAAAATTTATGCCAAGAAATTAATGTTAGATAACAAGATACCCACCGGTTTATGTGAAATATTTAGTAATTCAAAGGATGCGATTGATTATATTAACAATGTTGCCTCTAAAACAGGCACACCTATAGTAGTTAAGGCTGATGGTGAAGCTGCCGGAAAAGGAGTTGTTGTAACAAGTGATCCTTCTGTTGCAATAGAAGCTGTCAAAGATATAATGGATAATAAAATTTTCGGTCACAGTGGAGATAATATTATTATTGAAGAATATTTAGACGGACAAGAGACAACTGTCTTAAGTTTTGTGGATGGAGAAGATTATTATATTATGCCACCTTCACAGGATCACAAGCGAGCTTTTGATGGTGATAAGGGACCTAACACAGGTGGAATGGGTGTTTATTCTCCTGTGCCTGTTTTTGATGAAAAAACCAAAGAATTTGTTGAGAATAATATTATAAAGAAAACTCTAAAAGCTCTTAAAGACAGAGGTATTTATTATAAGGGTGTTCTCTATACAGGTTTAGCATTGACCAGAAAAGGACCTAAGGTTGTGGAATTTAATGTTCGTTTTGGAGATCCGGAAACACAAGTAATTCTTCCGCTTATGGAAACAGATTTTTTAGAAGTTTGTTATAAAACAGCAAAAGGTGAACTTAAAGATATAGATATTAAGTTTAAAAACAAAAAAGCTGTAAGTGTTGTATTAGCAAGTAACGGTTATCCCGGCTCTTATGAAAAGGGTTTTGAAATCAGTGGTATTGAAGAAGCAAAAAAGTTAGGCGCTCTTGTATTTCATGCAGGTGATGAACTTCGTGACGGAAAGCTTGTCACCAATGGTGGTAGAGTGTTAAATGTTACCTATGTAGGTGATGATTATAAAGATTGTATAGAAAAAGTTTATGATTGTGTTAATAAAATTAGTTGGGACGGAATGTTCTATAGAAAAGATATTGCTTATAGGGTATTAAGATAATTATGAAAAAAGTTTCTGATAGTGAATATCTTGAATTAAAAACATTAAAAGACAGAGTTCAAGAAATATTAGGCCAAATAGATGATGCCAGTAACAAACCAACTTTAAAGGCAAACAAGGAGACTTTAAAGTTTTGTGCTCAAGAGCTTCATAAGTCAGCAGACCAACTTGTTTGGATTGTTACCAGGCTTAAATAGTAGGTGTATAATATGGATTTAAACCAGAGTATTGATAATGTTCGTGAAATTCTTAATGAAACCTTTGTGTTGCGAGAGCAAGCTTTAAAACTTTCAAGAGAAACCATAAGATTTTGTGCTAATTCTATCAGAGCTTCCCACAGAAGAGAGTTTGATAAAGCCCGGGAGCTTTTGGAAGAGGCAAAAAGCAGAGTTTTTGAAGTTAAAGAAATGCTCAAAGACAAACCTGAAATATATTTTACAGGTTATGTTTTAGATGCACAAAAGGAATATGGCGAAGCGGTTTTAACCAATGCTATAATTAGAAATGTTCCATTGCCAAATCATACAGAAATAGGAATAGAGCCGGCTGTATATTTAAATTCTCTTGCAGAGGCTGCCGGAGAGAGCAGAAGATATGCTCTTGATGAAATGAGAAACAATAATTTTGATAATGTTCAGCGATGTCTTTATGTAATGGATGATATATATTGTATGCTTATTACCGTTGACTTTCCCGATGCCATTAGTTTAGGGTTAAAGCGACATACAGATATGGTTCGTAACATTTTGGAAAAAACCAGAAGTGAGATTACTATCATTAAGCATCAAAATGAACTTAAAAGTTCTATTGATAAATTAATTGAAATTCAAAATAAATAAAAAAATTATTAGGAGAATAACTATGAATAAAGTTGCTCTTGCTACATGTGCTCATCCTGATGATATTGAATTTGTCACATCAGGAACATTAATGCTTTTAAACAAGCTCGGTTGGGAAATTCATTATATGACTCTCTCAAACGGTTCTTGCGGAAGCACAACTTTGAATGCTGAAGAAATTGGTGCTAAAAGAGTAGGTGAATCTAAAAAAGCTTGTGAATACGCCGGGTTTATTCATCACGATCCTATAACAGTTGACTTGGAGATATTTTACCAAGACGATCAAATAAGAAAGGTTTGTTCTGTTATAAGAGAGGTTAAGCCCGCTATTATATTAACTACAAGCCCTCAAGATTATATGGAAGATCACATGAACGCTTGTAGATTAACAGTGACAGCAGCTTTTGCTAAGGCTATGCCCAATTATAAGTCTATACCGGAAGTGGAAGCTTGCGAATGGCCTCTTGCTATTTATCATGCCTGTCCTCAAGGTTTATGCGATATGCTTGGCAATCCTGTAATTCCTGACTTTGGTATTAATGTTGATAGTGTTATTAACAATAAGGTTATAATGATGAGAAATCATGAAAGCCAGTATAAATTCTTAGAAGAAACTCAGGGAAAGAGTGATTATATTGACCAAATGAAAGAACAATGTGAAGATATGGCAAAGGTTTTTGGCAAATGCCAATATGCAGAAGGTTTCAGAAAACACTTCTATTTAGGTTTTGGACCTGAAGATTTTGATCCTTTAAAAGATGCTCTAAAGGATTTTGTTGTAGAAAAATAGGTGTGTTGTGATAGATAGAGTTATAGCTGAAATAGATGTTAATCAATTAAAGACTAATATTGATACCATAAAGAGTTTGATTGCCCCAAGACCTTTGTTCGTCACTGTAAAAGCAAATGCCTATGGGCATGGTATTATTAAAATTTCAAAACAATATGAAAAGCTTGGAGTTGATACTCTTTGTGTGGCATCTTTTTATGAAGGTTTAGAAATCAGAGATAAAGGTGTAAAAACCAATATTTTAATTTTAGCTCCTGTGCCTACCTGTAAAGATATAATAAAAGAAGGTATAAAGAAGAATATATCTTTTACAGTCTGTTCTTATGAGCTTTCTGACTTTATCAGTGAAGTTGCTAAGGATATTGGAAAAGAAGCTCTTGTTCATGTTAAAGTAGATACAGGAATGAGTAGGGTAGGGGTTATGCCCTCTGAGGCTTTTGAGTTTATTAATTATACTAAAAATTTACCTTTTGTTAAGTGTGTAGGTGTATTTACTCATCTTGCGGCTGCGGATGATATTAATGAAGAAAATTTTACTGAAGGGCAAATAGAAATAATGAAAGACCTTAAAGAAAAAATAGGGGATGAAAGCATTATTTTCCATGTTGCCAACAGTGCCGGAATTTTATATTATCCTGAGGCTTATTTTGATGCCGTTCGTGGTGGACTTGTGGTATATGGATATATGGATAAATCCTTAAGAGAAAAATATCCTATCCGACCGGTCCTAACTTTTAAAAGTCATATAATACATATAAAAACTATTGAATCCGGTGTAACCATTGGTTATAACAGAACTTTTGTGACGGATAGAAAGACACGTGTGGCAACAGTTTCTTGTGGATATGGTGATGGTTATCCAAGAGCTTTATCTAATAAGGGATATGTTTATGTTAATGGTCAGAGAGCTAAAATTATAGGCAGAATTTGCATGGATATATTTATGATAGATGTGACTGATATTAAAGCAGAATTGTTTGATGATGTTACGCTTTATGACTGGCATTATGAAGAAACAGATATTGAAAATATAGCCGGTGAATTAGGAACAATTTCTTATGAATTATTGACACAAATATCAGCAAGAGTAAAGAGAGTGTATAAAGAATAGACTTGGTTAAACCCCAAGTCTTTTTTTATACGACTTTTTAGGGAGCCCTTGGATTTAGTTTTAATTTGAAATTTATGGTTATTTTGTGGTATAATAATAGTGTGTTTTTTTCATTTATATGAAGAAATTAATCAATTACCCATCTTACGAGTTGGGGAAAAGAAATTTAATTACGAGGTGTAAAAATGGAAAACACTGTTCACGAGAAGATTTTAGTGTTGGACTTTGGGGTTCCTTATGGTCAATTAGTGGCCAGAAAGGTTCGAGAGTTAAAGGTATATTGTGAGGTTCTTCCTTACGACGCGGATACAGAAGAGATTATGGCTGTAGATTGTATAGGTGTTATCTGTGTCGGCGGAAACAAGGACTATGGTTTTAAAGTTCCTGTTTTGGATCTTGATGAGAATTGGACAGAAGAAAATATAAAGACTTTTCTTTATGATGTGGTTAAGTGTAAAGGCACTTGGACAGAAGGTGCTTATACTGCTATGATGATTAATGCCATTAAGAACCAAGTTGGCGATAATGAAATAGTTTTAGGCCTTTCCGGTGGTGTTGACTCCTCAGTATGTGCTGCTTTGATTCACGAAGCAGTGGGTGATAAGTTAACTTGTATTTTCGTTAATACAGGTCTTATGAGAAAGAACGAACCACAGGAAGTGGAAAGGGTATTTTCCACCCGTGGCGTTAAGCTTGTAATGATAGATGCCGAAAAGAGATTTTTGGATCTTCTTAAGGGTGTTGACGACCCCGAAAAGAAGAGAAAAATCATTGGTGCAGAGTTTATTAAGGTTTTTGAAGAAGAAGCCAAAAAATATAAGAATGCCAAGTTTTTGGCTCAGGGAACAATTTATCCTGATATAATAGAAAGCGGAAATAAACATGCCGAAACCATAAAAAGTCACCATAATGTTGGTGGTCTACCGGAACATCTTAACTTGGAACTTTGTGAGCCTGTAAAATACTTATTTAAAGATGAAGTTCGTAAAGTGGGCGAAGAATTGGGTTTGCCTCATAGTATGGTTTGGAGACATCCCTTCCCCGGCCCCGGTTTAGGTGTTCGTTGTGTTGGAGCTTTGTGTAAGGAAAGATTGGATATTTTGAGAGAAGCAGATGCTATCTTTGTTGAGGAAATAAGAAATGCAGGTTTATATGACGATATATGGCAAGCTTTTGCCCAACTGTTGCCTATTAAGAGTGTAGGTGCAAGGGATGGAAAACGAACCTATAACGAAACCTGTGTTTTGAGAGCAATCCATTCAAAAGATGCTATGACAGCAAAACCTGTTAAGATACCCTTTGAACTTTTAGAGAAGGTAGCCGGAAGAATACTTAACGAAGTAGAAGGCATAAACAGAGTTCTTTTTGATATATCTCCAAAACCTCCCGCCACTATCGAGTGGGAATAAAGCGAGTATAAAAATACCAAATAACCGAAAAGATCAATTTTTTATAGAAAATATCAAGCGACTAAAACAGGATTTTTCTGTAAAAGCAAATAAAAAGGCGTAAGCCGTTTATAAGCCTCAATTTCAAAAGAATTGGGGCTTTTTTTATAAAAAAAAGTCACAATTATAAAGAAATTGAGAGCTTAGAATTTTATGCGACTACAAAAAATCGCAGTTTGGGAGCGTAGAGATTTTCGTTATAAAAAAATAGAGATTTTCGAGGAATTTGGGATTTTTATACTCAAGATAAAAAAATAAATCCCAAAGGGATTTGGGATCTTATACTCAATATAACTCATTTTAAAGCCCCATTTTCAAAAGAATTGGGGCTTTTTTATAAAAAAGTCACATTTATAAAGAAAATGGGAGCAAAGGCAATTATGCGTCTATAAAAAAATCTTAAGTTAAGGAGCGTAGAGATTTTCGTTATAAAAAAATAGAGATTTTCGAGGAATTTGGGATTTTTA
>JAFSVJ010000055.1 GCA_017445025.1 Abditibacteriota bacterium
GCCCTATTTTGGGGCTACCCCCCTCCGGCAGGGCGGGTGGGAGCCCAAGAGGCTCCAAAAAGTTGAAAACTTTTTTGGAGAATGGGCTATATGCCGTCTTGCTTGAGCGTTTCAACAGGGCTTTACCCCCATAGGGGGGAGTGAGTGGTGCGTTTGCATCATCGTTTCCCGTGACTAAAGAGTCAATCAACCATAGCCAACCTTAAAATTTAGAGCCCACCCACCTAAGTGGTGCGTAGCACCACAATTTTGATTTTTGATTATTGATTTTTGAATGTTAAATTTGCTTTGCAAATTTAACATTCCGCCTTCATTAAGGCATAGCCTTTTTTTATACCCTCAATATTATCTCCGGGGCCTTCATATTCCAAAGAAAAATCCCCATTATATCCTTCATGCTTTAATATTTCAATACATCTCTGTGGGTTTATAACCCCTTCACCTAAGGCACAACCTTGCAACAGAGTGCCTCCGGAGCTTCTGAACCAACCTTCTCTGTCCGGATTTTCATAGTTGGCAACAATAAAATCCTTAGCGTGAACGTGAAAAGCATATTTGGCACAGATTTTCACCGAATTGAGATTGTTATCATCGGCACATATAAAATTACCCATATCCAAAAGCAAACCGAAATTAGGGTAATTCACTTCTTCTAAAAGGGTTATAACTCTGTCAGCATTTTGAACGAAAAATCCATGGTTTTCAAACATGGTCTTTATGCCCTTTTGCTCTGCATATTTGGTCACTTCACGGCAGGCATAAGCCAAAGATGGCAAAATCTCAAAGAAAGCTTTTAAACTTCTGCTGTCCTTATATGCCCAAGCTATATCGTGTCTCATTTTTTTAGAGCCTAAGGCCTCTGCCACATCCACTCTACCCTTTATTCTTTCAATCTCTTCCTCAAGAGTTGTAGCGCTCCCTCTATAGTTTACCAAATCCGCACCTGTAGCCAGATTATTTATAACCAAACCTGCCTCGCCGGCATAATCTCTGTATTTTTTAGCCAATTCTACTTGGTCTTTTTGATCGCTTTCCACACCAAGCTCCGCAAATTCAAAGGCTTCATAACCTATTTCCTTTGCTTTTTCCATTATTCCCTTAACACCAAGGTCCTTAAAATAATGTCCGAAACTATAGCTTGATACACCTATCATTTTTTCACCTCTGTTTTTTCAAAAATAGGCTCTTCTCCGGGACTGAATTTTTGTGATTGTATTATTTTTTTATTATCTCTAAAGGCTTCTATTTGCATCTTAGAATCCTTAGGTCCGCAGAGATTATAATAGTAAACCGCATATCCGGTATTCTTTATAAATTTGTGCCAAAGTCCACCTTTTTCATCATATATTAAATATACGGGAATGTTATAAATAGAAAAATCTCCGCCCATACCGTTAAAACCTTTGAATATATTATATTCTCCCGGAACCTTTTCCATTTCAACGGTTTTATGATAAAAACCCTCTTTGTCTATTTGAAGTTTTTCCTTCGCCTTATATGCCACTTCTCCCGCAAAAAGTATTTCAGGAACTATTGTATAAACTTTACTCGGGTCTTCAGAAAAATCTCCACCATAGGAGAATCTCAGCTTCTGACCTTTTACCTCAGCTACAAGAGTGTCTCCGTCAAAAAGTTTAACCCTTGTTTCAAAGTTTTCCGGTAATTCCTCGTCAACTTGTAAATAAAACTCACAGGGCACTCTCTTTAAAGGTTCCTTAATAAGAAAATCTATGGGAGTATGTTCTTTCAAATAGGGTTTTACTTCATCATAGGTTAAGGAAATAATGTAAGAACCTTCACCGATTTTACCCACAACTTCAGGGTCAAAAGCCCAAGTAATAAGGCCACCTTCCAAGACAAAATTTCTCATATAAGAATCAAAGAAAATAACACTGTTATCAGTGAAACCTCGCCTTGCTTTTTCCTCATTGACTTTGTTAAAAACAAGGGTTTTTATACCCCCCATATCAGCAAACAAGTCTTCAAAGGACACATAATTCCCATCCACGAAATTAAAGACTTCCAAGCTTGACTGAGCGTGTTTTCCGCCTGTATATTTGTATGCATTAATGACACCGCTCAAAATTCTGTCGTCATTACAGGTGATGTGACTGTATAAATCCAAGGAAACCACATGCTTAAGTTTATATTGGGCAACAAGCTTGTGGAAATTGGCCTCTATATTGCTTACCTTAGCCTCTACAGCCATATTATACAGAGAGGCATCTTTCCCCAAAAACTTGGGATAAATCATATTTATGATTTCGTTCTTTTCATCCTTGTTTATAACCACATCTTCATAAAGAACCTCAGCCCACAAAAATGTGCTTATAAAGAATAAAACTGTTATAAAAAATATTTTTTTCATATAAAAACCTTGATTTTTCATCATAGGGAAGATATAAAGCATTATTCGCTTAGTTTTTTCTTTAAGATTTGGGCTACCACTTGTGGGTTGGCTTTACCCTTCATTTGCCTCATAATTTGACCTGTAAAGAACCCCATAAGCTTTTCCTCACCGGCTTTATATCTCGCAACTTCGTTAGGCAACCCGGCCAAAATACCTTCAATAGCACTCTCAATAGCTCCCGTATCAGAAACTTGTTCAAGGCCCTTTTCCTTAATTATATCCATGGCTTTTTTGCCTGTATTAAACATTTCTTCAAAGACAACCTTACCCGTGTTTCTGTTCACTGTGCCTTTGTCTATTAAAGTCAAAATATCAATAACATCCTCAGCCTTAATTTTACTGTCTTTGACAGATATATTCTCGGCGTTGGTCAATTTCAAAAGTTCTGTCATTATCCAATTGGCAGCCTTTTTGGCATCGCATTTACCCGCAACTTCTTCATAAAAATCTGCCAATTCCTTGTCATCAGTCAGAACTTGTGCGTCAGCTTCGGGAAGTCCATATTGAGATATAAACCTTCTCTCTTTCTCTATGGGCCTTTCACCTATGGACTTTCTCACTTCTTCGCAATATTCTTTATCAAGAACAATGGGACAAAGGTCCGGCTCAGGGAAATAACGGTATTCCTGTGCGGATTCCTTGGTTCTCATAACAGTGGTTTCACCCTTGTTGTCATCCCAGCGTCTGGTTTCTTGGGTAATTTTCTCTCCCATTTCAAGAGCCATTATCTGTCTTTTTATTTCATAATCGGAAGAGAGATAAACCACTCTGAAAGAGTTAAGGTTTTTAAGCTCGGTTTTGGTTCCCAATTTTTCGCTGTCTGCGGGACGAACGGAAATATTAGGCTCACATCTCATGGAACCCTCTTCCATTTTACAGTCGGAAACACCTATATAAACCAACAACTGACGAAGCCTTTGAACATATTCTCTGGCTTCTTCGGCAGACTCTATAATGTCATATCCGGGACGGGCGGGAACCTGGGTCACTATTTCCATAAGAGGAGTTCCGGAACGGTTGTAGTCTATTAAACTCTTACCCCCCTCAAGATGCAAAAGTTTTCCCGTATCCTCTTCCATGTGAACTCTTAAAATATCTATTTTCTTGGTCTTCCCCCCTACGGAGATTTCCAAATATCCGTTATAGCCTAAAGGACAGTCATATTGACTGGTTTGGAAGTTTTTAGGCAAGTCGGGATAGTAATAATTCTTTCTGTGAAAATAGTTTTCATAATTTATGGAACAATTGAGAGCCAAAGCTGCCTTTAACATGGTATCAATGGCGGTTTTGTTTACCACGGGCAAAGCTCCCGGTAAACCGATACATACGGGGCAACACCTTGTGTTTGGGGCTCCCCCAAAATCTACCTTACAACCGCAGAACATCTTGGTTTTTGTTTGCAGCTCAATGTGAACTTCCATACCTATGGTTGGTTTGTATTCTCTCATATATCCTCCGAAAAAAACATCAAATCTATGGCCCTTACGCCTATGTAAAAGGGATTTACCCTATCTTACTTTACCGTCACCTTACAGGTAGCCTTAAAACCACCGTTACGGGTGGTGCAGGTTATGGTGGCTGTGCCGGGAGCGTAGGCGGATACCTTTCCGTTGGAGCCTACACCGGCTACGGTCTTATTTGAGGAAGACCAATATACCTCTTTGTTTGCGGCGTTGGAAGGGGTTATGGTAGGTGTCAGAATCTTGGCTTGACCTTTGTTTAAAGTCAAGGTAATCTTATCTAAGGTGACACCGGTGACCTTTACACCGCTCTTTACTGTCACAGAACAAGTTGCGGTAAAACCACCATCATTGGTGGTAGCCGTTATGGTAGCTGTGCCCTTTCCCTTTCCCGTAATCTTTCCGTTGTTTACCTTTGCCACAGAAGCGTTGGATGTGGTCCAAGTTATAGTCTTATCCGTGGCTTTGGAAGGCTTTACGCTAGGCTTTAGCTTTATCTCATCGGCAACATATAATGTTAAGCTTGTAAAATCAAGAGTTATGCCTGTGACGGGAATATAAACAGTCACTTCACAAGTAGCTTTAAATCCTCCGTCCTTGGTCTTACAGGTTATGGTGGCGGTTCCGGGAGCGTAGGCTGAAACCTTTCCGTTGGAGCCCACACCGGCTACGGAAGTATCGGAAGAGGACCAAGTCACCTTTTTATTGGTAGCGTTGGAAGGCATTACGGTGGGAATTAAAGTCTTGGCGGCTCCTTTCTTTAATTTTAAGGAAGTTTTATCTAATGTGACACCGGTAACCCGAACAGAACCGCTTACACCAACAACACTGAGAGCTTTATAATTTCCGTCATTGGTGGTGACTGTTATGGTAGCAGTTCCTTCTCCCACAGCCGTCACTTTACCGGAAGATGATACCTTGGCAACCCTTGTGTCCGTAGAAGACCATTTCACAGAAGTATCCGTTGCGTCGGAAGGTTTAACCGTAGCTTTAAAAGTCTTTGTTTCACCGGGGATTAAAGTGGCGAAACCGGGGCTTAGAGACACTCCCGTTACGGGAATATACACAACAACTTTACAAGTAGCTTTATAACCGCCGTCTTTTGTTTTACATGTAATAACAGCCTCTCCGGGCTTGTAGGCGGAAACCTTACCGGAAGAGTTTACATAAGCAACATCCTTGTTGGAAGAAGTCCAAGTCACCTCTTTGTTGGTGGCATTTGAAGGCTTTACCGTAGGAATTAAAACCTTATTGGCTCCCTTCTTCATCCTCAAAGAAGTATAATCCAAAGAAACTCCCGTAACTCTGACATCTTTTTTGGCTACACGAACAGTCACATAGGCTTTTGTGGTCTTGTCCTTGGCATACATAACAGTCAAAGTGGCTTCACCTTCACCTACGGCCTTTATTTTAGCCTTGGTGCCGGCTCCGTTATTAGGGGTTACGGTTGCCACTTTTGAATCGGAGGTAGTCCAAACAAAAGAGGGATATGTGGCATTAGAGGGAGTATATGTAATGTTTACACTGTCTTCCTCACCTTCAAGCAAGTTAAACACATCTCTGTCCGGTCTTATGGTTGATACGGGAACAACTTCTGTGGTCAAAATACCTGCTGCCAAATTTGTTTTATACTGAGCCATATCAGCCCAACCGGTTCCGTTTTTGGAACAGAAAGCTCTCCCTTCTTTATATGTTATGGAATGGTCATAAGCTTCACTTTCACAGGGCACCAAATCATTGCCGGACTTGTTTGCTCCGTTATAATCTATAATCATTGTTAAGGTATCATTTATTCTGTAAGGAAGAGGTTCGTCAAAAATAATTGACACATATCCCGTATATTTTCCCGGATATATTTTTGTGACACTCTCTCCCTTAGAATTGGTTACGGTAGCTTGCAAAACCGTGGATATGGGGACATAGGTTCTCACACCTCTCACATAACCTCCCGTGTCAGCCTCAAACACAGCCTTTCCGTATTTATACCCTTTAACCGTGGCGGTTCCCACACCGTCACAATAATTATAAAATTTATTGTATTCCACATCACCGGTTGAGGAATAATCTGCTCCCACGGCTTGAACGGCATTCTTGTCATAATAGGAAAGCCAGAAATATCCGCCCTCATGTCTCTCGGGGCCGTAAGAGTTTTTACAGAGAAAAGCTCCGTTAAAAGGAGGCTGGTTTTTAAATTGGTATTTGGAAAAATCATCATCCCAACCCACAACAGTCACAAAGTGATTGGGCATTTTATAAACGGGTGTATAATATGCCAAATCAGCGCCTGACATATATTTTTCATCCCAATAAATACCTAAACTGACACCCCCTGTGGTGTAGACATGGGTTTTTATGGCTTTTAATTCTATTGAGGAAATACCCGCTTCGTCATCGGATAAATTATAGACATTTTCCACCACACCGGGTTTTGCCGGTTGAGAGGTGGGGCTTTCCCAAGGGCTTACATAGGGATCGTCTTTTTCGTATACGGGACCTCTGTTTTTATAAAAATACAGAGTAAAGTGGTCCTTGTTTCCTCCCGAATCCAAACTCAAAAAATAAGGATAAAGAGGGTTTTTGTTAAGAATATTTAAGGGAGACAAGGAAGAATATTGACAATCATATTTAACACATGCGGCAGTCTCCGCTATGGCGGCACCGGTAAAAGCCCAACACATATTATTGGGGGCCTGATTTCTCACAGGGGTGTAATATCCTGCCTCCACCATAGAATATGATGCAGGCAAAGCCTCCTTTGTGTCTTCAACCTCAAAAGGAAGAGGGTTGGCAACGGGAGGCATGGCATAGTTATAAGGATTTTGCAAATAATCCAGATAGGCTTCGGAAAAAGAACTTTTTTCTTGTGAGACTGCCATTATCACTGTCACAACAATTAAAGCAAATACAAAAAGTGATTTTTTCATATTCGTTACCTACATTTTATTTCATTTTTTTATTATTTTACGGTAATTTTACAAACAGCCTTAAAGCTTCCGTCTTTTGTGGTGACGGTTATGGTAGCAGTGCCTTTTCCCACTGCTGTCACCTTTCCGGAGGAATCCACTGTGGCAACTGAGGTCTTTGATGACTTCCATGTCACCTTCTTATTGGTAGCTTCTGAAGGCTTAACGGTGGCCTTAAGAGTCACTGTCTTTCCCTTTGACATTTCATAAGTAGTCTTATTTAATGTGACACCGGTTACGGGTATCACTACAGTCACCTTACATGTAGCTTTAAAACCACCGTTGCGAGTGGTGCAGGTAATGGTTGCGGTGCCGGGTGCGTATGCTGAAACTTTTCCGTTAGAGCCCACACCTGCCACAGCTTTATTGGAAGAAGACCATCTCACCTCTTTGTTTGTAGCATTTGAAGGTATTATGGTAGGTGTCAATATCTTAGCTTGTCCCTTATTTAAGGTCAAAGTTGTCTTATCAAGGGTGACACCGGTGACCTTCACACCCTTATTTACTGTCACTTCACAAGTAGCCTTATATCCACCGTCATTTGAAGTGGCAGTTATGGTAGCTTTACCTTTGCCTTTACCGGTTATCTTTCCGTTATTTACTTTTGCAATAGTAATATCGGAAGAAGTCCAGGTGACATCCTTGTTTGTGGCATCTTCCGGCTTTACCGTAGCATTTATCTTTACTTCATCTCCCACCAACATGGTTAAAGAGGTTTTGCTTAACTTTATACCGGTCACAGGTTGGGTCACGGTCACCTTACAGGTTGCCTTATATCCGCCGTCTTTGGTTTTAACCGTAATTGTTGCCACACCGGCTTTGTATGCGGAAACTTTACCGGAAGCGTTTACATAGGCAACTTCTTTATCGGAAGAGGACCATGTGACCTCTTTGTTGGTTGCGTTACTCGGTTTAACTGTGGCGGTTAACACCTTGTTGGCACCCTTCTTCATGGTCATTTCTGTTTTATCTAATGATACGCCGGTGACTTTAACATTGTCTTCCGTCACAGTCACAGCTATGGTTTTCTTTATGCCGGGTTTCTCTTTTGAAGAGGCTGTAATTATAGCCGTTCCCGCCTTCTTTCCGGTGATTTCAGCTTCTTGTCCGTAGCCTGTTGTGCTGACTGTTGCCACTCTTGTATCGGAACTTGACCAGTTAATGGTTTGAACATTAGCGTCTGTAGGAATAACACTTGCCTGTGCTTTTACCTTGAGACCTTTTTTTATAATTGCTTTGGTAATATTTACATTTAAGCCTGTCACTTCCGTGTATTTATATACATGAACTTTTAAAGTTGCCTTAACGTCAGGGTGTGCATAATCATAAACGGTAATGGTGGTATCTCCCGGTTTTAGGGCGGTTATTTTTGCGGATTCACCTAAACCATATATTCCGTATTTAACCACAGTTTTATCTGTGATTTCCCAATGGATCAAAGAATATGTGGCGTCATTGGGCTTTATAGTTCCTTTTACGATAATAGAACTGTCCTTTCCCTCGCTTGCCAGAGAAATGCTTGAATAGTTTAGTGAAATGGATGTGACGGGAATGTCTTCAAATGTCAACAGACCTGCTGCCATGTTTTTCCCAAACTTGTTTCCCATATCATACCAATTAATTCCGTCAACAGAATAATATGAGGTTCCCGCAGTCCAAGAAGGAGTGTAATTATACCCATCTGATTCCATGGGGACACGGCTTCCGTTGGCTTTACCTGTGGTATTATATTGGATAATCAAAGTCAAAGTTTCGTTGGCAGCATAGTCGTAGGGAGTGTCCAACATAACAGACATATATCCCGTAAAATCCGGAGTAAATGTTTTGGTACCGATAGTTCCGTTTTTACCGGACACGGTTGCCTTTATGGTGACACCTGCAACGGGAATGTGAGTTCTCACACCCACAAGTTTACCCTTTTTGGTAGGCTTAAATATGGCTTTTCCGTATCTTAAAGTGTTGTTGTCATTATATACATAATTGGTTCCCACACCTTTGCAATAGGTGTAGATTTTATTGTAATTGCTTAAATGGTTATAGGTGAAATCATAACCCACTGCTTGACACATAGTATAGTCATAATATGAAATCCAAAAATATCCGTCTGTGTGTCTGTCGGTTCCCCAAGAGTTTTTAACCAAAAAAGCACCGTTTCCGGCAGGAGTGTATTTGAAATTATACTTTGAATAATTGTCGTCCCAACCCACCAAGATTATAATGTGGTTTATCTCGTGGGTATAAGGATAATAATAACTTTCGTCATCGGATGAATAATAAGATTTGTTGCTGTAATAAGCGGCAGAAACACCACCGTGTTGATAAATATACTCTTTTATGGCTTTAATTTCATTACTTGTCAGCTGGTGATCTTTTTCGCCGGAAAGTCTGTATGCATTGTCAACATAACCGGCAAGTCTGGGCTGTGTGGAAGGGCTGTTATAAGGACTTACATATGGGTCTGCATATTCAAACACGGGACCTATATTATTAAAGTAATAGCTTTCAACGTGATCCAAGTTTCCCCCGGAATTTAAAGACAAATGTATTCCCTTATAAACATTTTTGTTGAGAATATTTAAAGGAGACAGGTTTTCCCTAAAACTTGAATATTTCACGGCACCGTTAAGTTCTGCGGCACCGGCACCGGAAAATGCCCAGCACATACCTTCTGAACCTTGATCCATTATAGGGGTTTGTATTCCTTCGTCTAACATAGAATAAGATGAAGGAAGGGTCAACTTTAAGTCGTCACCCTCGTATGTAAATTCCGTAGGCACCGCAACTGGAGGAATTTCGTAATTGAAAGGATTCATCATGTAATCCAAATACTCCAAGCTGAGGGGAGCGGTTTTAACTTCCTCACCACCCTGTGCAAACAAGAGTCCTGACAGGGTTACCAAGATTATAACTAACAAAAGAAACTTTTTCATAATATACTCCTTATTTTGATATATGTTAAAAGCTTATGTTGATAGATTCACCATCCTTAAACTTAATTTGCTTTCGCAAACTCCTTTTAAGGACCCATTCCCAAAAAATCTAAGATTTTTCGGGTTGAATTGCGGCAATCTCGGGGTCCCCAAAAAGCCCTGCGAATAGCGAAAACTTTTAGGGGTGAAATTTAAGATTTTTGACTAGACCCCTTGGGTCACCCACCCACCCGGACCATTCGCAAAGCGAATGGTGAGTAGTCAGGAGTAAAATTTGCAAAACTGCGAATTTTACGCATTCACTCGCTTTGCGAGATAGAAACGTAGCTTACAATTATATTATATCACATTATAAGTAAAAATAGCAAAAAAAAGCGTAGCCGACTCAACTAAGTGGAGCGAAGCCCCACATTCCGCTCTTGCTTATTTTATCTCACAAAGCAGGTAGTGCAAACCGGATCTGTCACCATTGTCACCATTAAATCCTCATCCTCTTCCATAACAGGAATAATAACCATATCCCCACCGGACCTCTTTATATAATCTCTCAAAAAAGGAGCCACATGTCGCACAGACACGGTTTTTAAAGTTTTATATTCAATATCACTCTTAAATCCCTCTATAAAGTTCTTGGAAGGTTGGGGGTCTTCGTTTAATTTCAACATTTTCGGATAAACAAAATCCACCACAGTGTCTTCTTTCACAAACTCTTTGGCAAAACTCTCACATGCCTTATCTTTTTTTTCATCTCCCACAAAAGTTACGATTATTTTATCATATTTTTCCTTTATATAAAAGGGATCTTTCTTGTTAAAAGGCTCCGTCACAACTATGCCTTTTAGGGCTTCTTCTCTCACAAAACACAAAAATTTTTCTAAATTATCCCTTCTTTCCATATCACTACCCGCAAAACTCATCAGTATCTCGGAGACAGGATATTTTTCACACAGTCGCCTAAAAAATCCCACATAGTTTCTGGATCTCACAGTTTGCCCTTGGGACTTTCTGTTGCAAAAAATAGAAAACCCCTCAGCTCTCCCTAAATCCGAATTGGCCTTATCTTCTAAACTCTTTATAGGATGATAGAGAGTATATTTCATAGGAACCAATAGAGGGTAGACAAAATTAAAAGCTTTTTCTCTCTTTACAAAAGAGTCACCGAAAACTATGGCATGAGAAGGGTTTCCCAACATAGGAAAAAGCAAATATTTATCCTTATAAACCTTGTTCATTTGCTTATCTATGGCAATAGATTTACGTGCCACTTCCAAGCTCTCCGCAATAGGCATAATACTTCTTATTCCGGGGGTTTCCATAGCTAAATTTTCTATTTCCTCGTCCACACCCACAAAAAATATTCGAACATTCCTTCTGTTCATAAAATCAAAAGCACCTGCAAAGGTTTCCAAACCTTTTTTTGTAATAAGCTCAATACCTGTGCAATCGATTATAATATTTTCTGCCCCGTTTTCCACCATCATAGACGCTGCGGCACGGGTGGCGGGCCATAGATTTTTGTCTATTTTCCCGGAAATCTTTATTATATCATTTTCAGTTTCTATTATCATTTTTCTCTGACCAATAGGGGACACCTGTAGTGACTATACCTTTCTTAAATCCCAAAATTACTCTTAAAATAAAAGCATAATTTCTGTGGAAAAGGGAATAAAAAGCAGACTGAGGAATATATTCCGGAATAACCACAGTCACTATACCCTGACTCTGTTCCTTTCTCGTGTGTTTAATATAATTCATTATAGGAATTATAACATTGTTTTTCTTCTCGTCCTTCAAAACTACCAAAGGAATCTCGGGAAAATAATATTCCCAGTCTTCAAGAAGAGTTTTTTCATTATCCTCTCCCCCTGACACATAAACGGCTCGCATGTCCGGTGAAATGGCTTGAGCATATCTCACCGCCGGCACTATTCCTTTATCTATATCCGTTATAATCACTATGGAAACATTTCTTGTTCTGAGTTTGTGCAAAGCTCCATCTCGCGCAAGAGCAAGCTCCTTATCCACTTTGTTATAATAATTATTCACATCTATCATAAAACGAGATAGAATTGCAATTATGATAAGGACTATCCAAGCACCGGATAGGAACTTTGCAAATGAAAAAATCACCACTATTATTAAAGACAAAACCGCTCCCACAAGAGCTGGAAATTTTCCCTTCCCTTTCCAACTAAAAAACAGAGAAAGCTGACCTATTCCTATGGCAATAAAAGCACCTATGGCATATATTTCCAACAAAGCCTTAATCTCTCCCCTTGTTATAACAACCACCAACACAGCAAAAAACAAGGTCAAAAGTATACCGTTCAAATACATAAAATCATCTTTACTGTTTTTGAACAGAGTGGGGAAAAACTTCTCTTTGGCAAGCTCCTCGCAAAAGGCGGGCACAAGAGCAAAACTGGTGGAGGTGCAAACGAACATTGCGGCGGATATAAACACAAGAGCTATGAGAGAGTATAACTCCCTTCCCATTACTTTATGTATTATTTGATAAATAGTAATATCTTCATGGGTAGGATCAATTCCAAGAGATTGAGCCAAAAACAACACGGCGGAAAGGGTGACACTGACTATTATGGCTGTTATGTAAATACCTATATATCTGTCTGCCTTAATCTCCACGGAACTGTTAAGTCTCATACTGTCAAAACCTACCGCACACACAGCCATGTAGGAAAAGAGTTTAAGTATAACAAATATTTCCAAATAAACTCGACTCTCCCCTGTGAGAGTTTGGAAAGAAATTTGATTAAATATATTTCCCTGATCTAAGTGTCTTATGACAACTATCAATATGGCACCGAAAATAAGGGTGACGAAGAGAAGGAAAAAGACTTTTATAAAAGTAACATGAATCTTTATTTTTCTGAAACTTAAAAGGGCAGCAAGCAAAAGAACCATACATGCTATGAAAACGGAATAATGAAGATGATCATTATTGAGAAGACCTTCAAGGGAATAGGCAAAATAAATAGCCATAAGGGAGGCAGTGAGCAAATAGTCCACCAAAGCTCCCGCAGCAGCCACCACAGCAAAGTATTTATTCAGATTTTTAAGTGCCAAGGAAAATGCGCTGACCCCTGTGCCGTAAAGAGACAAAACCTGTCTGGTATTATATGAGATAAGAAATATCAAAAGGCAAACTATAAGTGACATAGCAAAAGTAAGCCAAATGCTGATATTCTCACCTCGTATAAGTTTGAGGGTAATATCACAAACAATAGGCACATAGCCCAGACAACTTATGGCAAAATACCAAGGAAATATTTTTTTCATTTTTATATTTTAAAGATTATCTCCCCCCCCACCAAGGACTCCCGAAAAGTCGTAGCAAAGCGAAACTTTTTGAGATTTGGTACTACGTAAGGAGGGGTGACAGTTGCGATGACGGTGGGTGGTCAGGAGTAAAATTTGCAAGTATGCAAATTTTACGATAGAAGCCTAACAATTTAAGCCACCCGCTCGGACGAAAGGGGGGGTGACTATTCTGCATTCTGCATTCTGCATTTTGCATTAACAATTATCCTTTCGGTTCTCTCTCCATCACGTTATAAACCTTTATCTCTTCCGGCAGGGTTTGTTTTGTTTTGGATATTATATACTCCGTATGGTTCTCATAATAGGTTTCACCCTCTCTTGCAATAAGGACATCAAAATAATATTCATTATCTTTCAAATCCTTAGTGTCAAAAGTAATATCCATCTCACAGGGTAAAATATTCATAGGCATAAAAAGTTTCTTTACTGTCTTAAAGTTTTTATCATTAAGTCTGAATTCATAATAACTGTCATATGGGATTATACCTTCATCATTTGGAACCACGGTACTTTTCAGCCTTATATACCCCCACTTATCGAAAGTCTCTACGCTTGCATGTTTTACAACAAAATCATACTCCTTTAAACCCTTTTCCGTTAGGGGTATTTCTTCCATGTTTTTAAAAGCCAAAACATCGCTGTAATATACATCAGTTTCTATTAAATACTCTTTACTGTCGATCAAATCAGTAAAGTCGTAAGAAACTTTAAAAGGAAAAGTATTTTCACCCTGTTCCGGAAGGAACACTTTACTCTCCAAAACCAAAGGTGTTTTTTTGGCAGCCATGGGGTCCAATTTCGCAAGCAAACTAACCACAATCTTGGCACCGTATGGGAAGCCTGCCACATCATCCAAAACTACCTTACCTGACACATTAACTCTGGCTTTTTTATTGTCAATATAACTTTTTATGGTAGCGTTTCTGATAAAGGGGGATAAATCCTCCCAAGGCACAGAGATTATGTATTCACCTTCCGCATAAGCACCTATACAATATTGAGGGAATATAAAGTTTACACCAAAGGGATCCATGGAAAAGTCCACCAACATATCATCTTCAAGCTTCTCTAAAACCAAGTCCATTTCCGTGCGGAGTTTTCTTTCTTTGTTGATTAGGGGAAGCAAAAGATTCTTCACCTTCTCCAAATCGTTTCCGAACAATGTGGTAAGGGACAATCGCTTTACAGCGTCATCTTCCACTATATAATTAAATGTATAGAAACCACAGTTTGGGTGGGCACCGCCTGTATAAGTCATAACATGAACCACAGCGGAAAAGATTTTATCTGTATTGAGAGTAATGGCAGAATCCTTTAAACTCTCAAATTCAAAGGGGAAAGAAGGGCGAAATTCATCGTCAAAATAACACTCTTCCTTAAACTCCTCTACTCCGGCTTTAATCTCTTTTTCAATGGATTCATTAATGGTTTTCACCGGTTTAGAGTCACCTTTCAAAAAAGGGTAAGTGACGTTAATTATCCAATCCTTGTCCTTTATGTCTTTAATTTCCTTCATCTCGACATCAAAAGCAAACAGAGAAAGAGTAAAAAGCATAATTATTAATGTCAATACAACTTTTTTCATTTTAACCTCCAAAACACTAAAACAACTTTAATGTGTTAAGCATAGAAAAAATAGGCTCAAAAGTCACTCTGTGAATGGGGCAAACCCCATATTTCTTTATAGCCTCTATGTGAGCTTTTGTTCCATAACCCTTGTGACCTTTAAACCCATACAAGGGATATTTTTTGTCTTCTTCCACCATTATTCTGTCACGGGTCACCTTTGCTATAATTGATGCGCAAGAAATGGCCGGCACCAAGGCGTCCCCTTTTACAACGGCTTCATGTTCACAAGGCAAACCCTTTACGGGAAGTCCGTCCACCAAAGCAAAATCCGGCTTTATTGACAATGCTTCAATAGCAAGTCTCATGGCTTTGTGAGTTGCTTTGAGAATATTAATTTCATCTATCTCTTTCGGTGAAACTATACCCACAGCCCAAGCAAGAGCCTCATTTACTATTATATCATAAAACTCTTCCCTTTTCTTCTCGGAAAGCTTTTTAGAATCTGTTATTTCCGGGTTAGAAAAATCTTCAGGCAAGATAACTGCACCTGCCACAACAGGCCCCGCAATTGGTCCTCGCCCTGCTTCATCTATACCAACAATAATTTTATAGTTTTTTATATCTGTCATAATTATATTTAAAAAACAAATTCAAAATCTCCTCAATTCTGTGATTTTTGCTAACGAAAAAATATCATTCCGTTCTTCCCTGACGGTGACTTATCTAAGAACATTTTTTAATGGAGTTTCCTTAAAAAATAACCTTATATTTCCTCACCTACGGTCAGAGACTACATTCCTTTTTTCTACCAAAAACCACATTATTGGGCGATTTTAAAATTGTTTTTCAATAGGTCCTCGCCCTGCTTCATCTATACCAACGATAATATTAGTTTTCATTTCAGTCATATTTATAGATCATGGTTCCAATTCCCCCATCGGTGAAAAGTTCCATTATCATTGAGTGCTGAACTGTTCCGTTTATAATGTGAGTTCTCTTTACATCACCTTTCAGGGCTTTCACACAAGCTTCCACCTTAGGTATCATTCCGCCCTTCAAAACTTTGGACTTAATCAGATCTTCCGCTTCTTTCAAATCCATTCTTGTTATAAGAGAATCCTTATCATCAAAATCTCTGTATAATCCGTCCACATCTGTCATCATTATAAGTTTTTCTGCCTTTAATGCGGCGGCAATTTCTCCCGCTATATGGTCAGCGTTAATATTATAACTCTCTCCTTCTTCACCTATTGCCACAGAACTTATAACAGGTATATATTCTGCGTCAAGAAGGTCAAAAATTATCTGAGGATTAATGCTGTCAACCTTTCCCACCAAACCCCATTTTTCATTCATAACCGAAGCGTTTATAAGGCTGGCATCCTTTCCGGATAAACCCACAGCTCTGCCTCCCATGGAGTTTATAAGGGAAACTATACCTGAATTGGTCTTTCCCGCCAAAACCATTTCCACTATTTCCATGGTTTTTTCATCTGTGACTCGCTTTCCGTCCACAAATTTAGGTTCCAAACCCACCTTATCCATCATGGCGTTAATGTCAGGCCCTCCCCCGTGAACCAAAACCGGTTTTAATCCGCAATAATAGAGAAGCATTATATCCTTAATAACATTTTCCTTAATATCTTGGTTAACCATAGCGTTTCCGCCATATTTTACCACCACTATTTTCTTATTATATTTCTGAATATATGGCAAAGCCTCCACAAGCATTGCCGCCATTTCTTCGCTATATCTTTTCATAATATCTCCAAATCTTAATTATAATCATTCATAACTTTGTCTACGGTTTCTGTTAAAAGGGCCTCCAAAGCAGAAACAGCTTTTTCAAAGGACTCTTCCATTATTTTTCTGTCACCGGGAGAAAATCGACTTAAAACATAGTTTATGGTGTCCTCATCTCTGCCTATACCCACTCGCAATCTACAAAAATCCCCGGTTTTAATATTATCAATAATATTATTCAGCCCTCTGTGACCTCCCCCGGACCCCTTTCGCCTAATCCTTATTTTACCTAAAGGCAAGTCCAAATCGTCGCAGACCACAATCATATCTTCCGGATTCACATTATAGTTATTCATAATCCTTGCCACAGCCTCCCCGGAGAGATTCATAAATGTTAGGGGCTTTAAAAGAATAACCTTTTCTCCCTTAAGATTGTTCTCCGACACCATAGCCTTCCCCTTTCGGGAAAACTTAAAACCCTGCTTCTTGGCAAACTTATTTACTATATCAAAGCCCACGTTGTGGCGAGTGTGAACGTATTCCATGCCCGGGTTTCCCAAGCCTACAATCAGTTTCATAAACACCTCATATACAATTTTATTATACTATATTTTTTTTCATATTGCAACTTTATAATTTTTATTTTATATGATTTTGTGATATAATATATATGAGTGAGAGGTAAAATTATGACAAATGAAATTATAAACTTAGATGGTTGGGGCAAATGCCTTAAACTTTCTAATGATGTTGTTGAACTGACAACAACTCTAGATTTAGGTCCGAGAATTATAGGTTTCAACCTTATAGGAGGAGAAAATATCTTTAATCCCATAGGAAAGGTTGATCCTATTGTCACAGATTTTGGTGACTTCTACACCTACGGAGGTCACAGACTATGGCACGCCCCTGAAGGAAAGCCCAGATCCTATGTGACAGATAACGACCCCATTAAATATGAATTAACCGAAACAGGTGCTATCTTTTATTACAATTATGAAAAAGAAACAGGCATGGACAAGAATTTTGAGATTATTTTGGGAGAAGACGCTTCCTTATACGTAAGGCACACCTTGACCAACCGTAATATATGGCCCTTAAAATGTGCCTGTTGGGGATTAACCATTATGTCTCCGGGAGGTCGTTTCATTATGCCTCAAGAGCCCTTTATCCCCAATACTAAAAAGCTCCTCCCGGCTCGTCCCCTGGTCTTGTGGAACTACACCAACATGGCAGATCCCCGTTGGACTTGGGGAAGAAGATTTGTTACCCTCAAAAACGATGCCAACATCCTAATCCCCCAAAAAGTGGGATTTATGGACAAATTAGGCTGGGCTTGCTATGAAAAAGAAGGCACAGTCTTTATGAAAAACTTTAATTTCTATGAAGATGCCGAATATGTGGATTACGGTTGCAATGTGGAAACCTTTACCAACGGAACCTTCCACGAATTTGAAACGGTAGGACCTATCAAAAACCTTAACCAAGGAGAATCTGCAATCTATACAGAAAAATGGACCTTGTTTGCCAATGTTCAACTGCCGGAAGATGAAGACGGAATGGCTGACATACTCTTTAATTTGGCAGACAAAGCAAAAAAGGCATTTGTTAAAGATATATTAACGGATAATTAGAGCTTCATTAAAATGAAAAAACTTTTAGACTGGAAACTTTGTATAATTTACACCGTTGTCCTTTGGGCAGTGGCAAATCTCTTTCTCAAAAGAGCAGCCGTTAGCGAGAATGCGGACTGGCGAATCAACACCATGTTTTGGATGATGGGCGCCCTAATCACCACCCTTATCCTAATTCCCCTGTGGCTTAAAAAATATTTCATTAAGCCCAACAAGGCTATGACCGCTTCCGTGATAGCGGGAGTTATGTGTTCCGCCGGAATAGGCATCTCCTCCATTTTATACCAATACTTTGACGCCAGCAAAATAGCCCCCATTTTAGGCCTTGCCACTCCTCTCTCCGGCGTGGTTTGCCTTTTGATTTTCAAAGAAAAACTGACATGGAAAACCGGCTTAGGTTTAGTCTTCGCCTCCCTGTGTGTATATCTGTTAGGATAATATTATTTTTCTTTTAACAAAAAACCTCTCAAATGAGAGGTTTTATTTTATCATTTCCAATATTTTTTTTATCTTTCTCATGGCTTGGCCACGGTGGGAAATTTGGTTTTTTATCTCGGGAGACAGCTCTGCCAAATGCTTATGATACCCGGGCACATAGAAGACCGGGTCAAAACCAAAACCTCTCTCCCCTTTCATTTCCCAAGCAATTTCCCCTTCCAAAGAGCCTTTACAAGATATAACATGGTCATTTATTATATCAAAATCAAGAGATTGATTGTTCTTTATTTTTTCCACCCATTCACAGGGCAACCACAGAGTTGCGCAACACATAAACCGAGCCTTGCGATTTTCTTTATCCTTCATCAAATCCAAAAGCTTTTGACACTTTTCTCTGTCACTTTGGGCAAATCTGGCAGAATATATTCCGGGAGCACCATCTAAAGCATCTACACATAATCCGCTGTCATCTGCCACACATGCTAAACCGGTCTGCTCGGCATAACCTGTCACTTTTTGACAACTGTTTTCTAAAAATGTAGTCCCGGTTTCCGCCACTTCCTCTATATTTTCAAAGTCTTTTAAGCTTAAAATCTCCAATGGAAGACCTTTCAAAAGCTCTCTGAATTCTTTTACCTTTCCGGGATTTCCCGTAGCCATAACTATTTTCATTTTATTTCTTCTTTGATTTGAGATATGATATTTTGAATGCCTTCACTTGCCAAATCCAAAAGTTTTAAGAATTTCTGTCTTTCCACGGGATAACCTTCGGCAGTAGATTGAACCTCAACTATTTTTCCATCCTCTGACATAACCACATTCATGTCCATTTGACAAATGGAATCTTCCTCATAGCAGAGATCCAAAAGTTCCTTTCCCTCCACTATTCCGCAAGATATGGCAGCCACCCAACTTGACCATGGATATCTTTCTATCATTCCTTCATCCATAAGACATTTACAAGCGTCATGCAATGCAATGAAAGCACCTGTAATTGAAGCAGTTCTTGTGCCACCGTCTGCTTGCAAAACATCACAGTCAAGAGTTATGGTTCGCTCTCCGAGAGCGGTTAAATCAAGAGTGCTGCGGAGAGATCTGCCTATGAGCCTTTGGATCTCCGTGGCTCGCCCGTTGAGTTTACCCTTGGACACATCTCTTTGATTTCGTGTGCCTGTGGCCCGTGGCAACATTTGATACTCTGCTGTCACCCAGCCCTGTCCCATACCTTTCAAAAAGGGAGGCACCTTGTCTTCAACAGAGGCATTACACAAAACTCTTGTATCCCCCATTTCAATTAACACAGAACCTTCCGCATATTTTGTCCATTTTCTGGTGATTTTTAAGGGCCTTAACTCTCTGTCCCCTCGTCCGTCTACTCTCATTTTTACCTCAATGTTTCATGTGAAACATTTTATAATGCTTCATCAATTAATGCTTTTACCTTTGGCTCGGGAATTAAACCCACGGAACGATTAACCTCTTCTCCACCTTTGAAAACTATTAAAGTAGGAATAGACATAACACCATATTTGGCAGCCACATCACCGTTTTCGTCTATATCCAAAGCCACAACCTTGGCTTTACCTTCATACTCTCCGCTGACTTTTTCAATAGTGGGACCTAACATTTTACAGGGGCCGCACCATGTTGCGTTAAAATCTACCAATACAGGAAGAGAACTCTTAATAACCTCTTCTTCAAAGGTTTCACTTGTCACTTGTTTAACATTTGCCATTTTTATTTCTCCTAAAAATAATTTTATTTATATACTCTAAACACCTAAAACCATAATACCTGTAAAGTTAACTCACATACCTTTATGTTATGGTTCTTATATTTCTCTTGCTCCGTCGGAAGCGGAACATACCCAATATTCACTGTCAAGACCTGTTTTTGCGTCATAATAAGACTTTGCGGAAGCCTTAAACTCCTCAATCTTATCAGCTGCCACAAGAGCAACACAACAACCACCAAAACCCGCTCCCGCAAGTCTTCCTGAAAGGGCCCCGGGAGCCTGTCTTGCTGCCTCTACCATAGCTTCCAACTCAGGACAGGACACTTCATAAAAATCTCTTGCACTGTCATGGCTTTGGTTCATAAGCTCTCCAAATGCCTTAAAATCACCTCTGTTAAGAGCTTCCACAGAGGCAAGTCCCCTATCGTTTTCGGATATTACATGCTTAGCTCTCTTATATTGAACAAAGGATAATTTATCCTTATTTTCTTCTAACATTTCTTGGGTAATGTCTCTTAAGTGAGTGATTTTTTTCTGTGGATAAATCTCTTTCAATATATCCACAACCTCAAAACACTGGGCTCTTCTCATATCATATTCGGAATCTACAAGTCCTCGCCTTTTTTTTGTGTCACAAACCACAACTTTATACATAGAACAATCCAAAGGCAGTTGTTTATACTCCAAGGTTCTGCAATCCAAAAACAGGGCGTGGTCTTTTTTACAATTACAAGATGCAAACTGATCCATAATCCCTGTGGCAACTCCTACCATAAGGTTTTCGGACTTTTTTCCTATTTGAGCCATATCTTCTCCGGAACATTCAAATCCGTAAAGAGCTTGCAAAATCATTCCTGTAGCACTCTCAAGTGCGGCGGAAGAACTTAAACCGGAACCTATAGGCAAATTAGATTCCAATACCAAATCAGCACCACCAAACTCTGCTCCATACTCCTTTAAATATTTAATAACTCCCCTGCTGTAATTGGACCACTTTTCATTTTCATCATAGTTGTTATTTTCTATATCAAAGGAAACTTTGCTATCCATATTGCAAGAGTATATGTTTATAATATTGTCATTTCTTTTATCCCCGCAGATTATTACATCCATATCCACAGCAATGGGCAAAACAAAACCATCATTATAGTCTGTGTGAATGCCTAACAGATCCACTCGTCCGGGACCTACAGCATATTTTTTTGGAACATATCCGTATTTTTCAAGGAATGTTGTTTTAATCAACTCTTTTCTGTCCACTATTTTTTCTCCTTTAAAATACTGATTATAGAATTAAGTTCTTCTTGACTGTCAAAGGGAATGGTGATTTTTCCTTTACCTTCTCTCTCGGAAATCTTTACTTTTACCTTAAAAAAGCTTGTAAAAAACCTTTTTGCATTGGAAATATAGGGTTGAACCCGAACATATTTTGTGGTCTTTTTGGACTCTTGGCCCTCTTCTTGTGTGGGTTTAAAATTCTCCGCCTCTTCTTCCGCACGACGAACACTTAAACCTTTTTCCACAATATAGTTTGCAAATTCCTCTCGTCTGTCTTCGGGAACGGATAAAATAGCTCTGCCATGACCTTCTGTCAACTCTTTTCTTGTTATCATATCCATAACCGATTGTGGCAAGGTCAAAAGTCTTAAAGTATTGGCAATAGCGGAACGACTTTTACCTATAATAAAGGAAAGATTTTCCTGAGTGTAAGCAAACTCATCCATAAGTCTTTTATAACCCATGGCTGTTTCCACTGAATTAATGTCTTCTCTCTGTATGTTTTCAATAAGAGCAATTTCTAAACTTTCCTTGTCGTTTAAGACTTTAATATTCACCGGTATGGTCAAAAGTCCCGCTAATTTAGAGGCTCTGAATCTTCTCTCTCCCGCTATTAATTCATATCTGTTATCCGGCTTTTTCCTCACCAAGATAGGTTGTAAGACGCCGTGTTTTTTTATGTTATTGCTAAGCTCTTGCAGTTTTTCTTCATCAAAAGTCTTTCTGGGCTGATAGGGATTGGGATCTATGAGATCAAGAGGCAGATTTTCTATAGAATTCTCTTGATTTAAAATATTGTTTCTTCCTATCAAAGCATTCAGTCCGCTACCTTCGTTAAGCTTTGGCATATTCTAAAACCTCCATTGTAAAGGCACCGTAAATTTTGGAACTTTTTGCATCTTTGTTATATCTAAAAATTGACTTCCCATATTCCGGAGCTTCAGCTAATTTAATATTTCTTGGAATAATAACCGGGGAACATTTGTCTTTAAAGAATTCTTTTACTTCATTATATATATTTTCACTCAAATTGGTTCTAAAATCAAACATAGTGCAGACAACTTTTGCTATTTCAAGATTGGGATTGAGAGATCTTTTCACCACATCTATGGTTTGCAAAAGTTGTGCCAAACCTTCAAGAGCATAAAACTCACATTGTATAGGTAAAATGAGATATTTTGAAGCCACAAGAACATTTAAAGTCATAAGACCTAATGAAGGGGGACAATCAATTACAATAAAATCATAATCATTTTCTATAACGGATAAAGCCACTCTAAGCTTATGTTCACGGGAAAGCTTTGGCATAAGTTCCACATCGGCACCTGCCAAATCAAGTGTGGCGGGAAGAATATATAAATTATCCTCCTCTGTCTTTAATATAGCCTTTTCCGCAGGCACATCATCCACAAGCACATTATATATACAATATTCCAAATTACTTTTATCAATACCTACACCTGTAGTGGCATTGCCCTGAGGATCCATATCTACAAGAAGAGTTTTCTTCCCTGCAATACCAAGGCCTGCAGCAAGGTTAACGGCTGTAGTGGTCTTTCCCACACCACCTTTTTGATTAACAACAGCAAATATTTTAGCCATTAAAAGCTCCTTATTCTAAGGATTTTACATTATTATTATACCACATATTACAAAAAAAGTGTAATTTTAAAAAAATGTTTCATGTGAAACAATGAAAAAACTTCACATTTGTATTTTTCAACAATTCCTTGATATCTAAAACCTGCTAACCTTTTCAAAAATCTCAATCAAAAAAATATAACCCACCTAATAGCTCTAAAAATTTAATTTTTAATTAACAAGTTGCAGTTTAACCCACCTATTTTATCATCTTTTTTCTTTTGTCCACTTTTTCACTCGAGTTATTACATAAAGCAAATAAAAAACTCGGCTGATAAAACAGCCGAGAAAACAAAGGAGGTGATTTTATATGAAATTCTGAGAAAATCAAATCTCATCTTCATTAAACCAAATTTTAATCTCTCTTATAACACTTTCCACAGAATCGGATGCGTGAACCAAGTTCTCCGTTTCAAGAAATGCATAATCACCACGAATGGTGCCCGGTTCGGCGTTTATAGCTCTGGTAGCACCTAACATTTTTCTTGCTATACCTACAGCATTAATCCCTTCAATTATCATAACAATTACGGGACCGGATGTAAAATATGCCAATAATTCTTGAAAAAAAGGTTTATGAGCATGTTCTATATAGTGTTGTTCAACTTGCTCCGGGGTAGGGTTCAATAATTTAATTTTTTTTATTTCAAAGCCCTTTCTCTCAAATCTTGTTATGATTTCGCCGATTAACTTTCTTTTTAATGTATCGGGCTTTAAAATAATAAGAGTTTTCTCCATACATTCTCCATATCCAATAAATAATAAAAAGCCTATCGCTATAATTTATTGGCTCTGATTAAAAAACTCAATCATATAAATTATACTACAAATTACAACTAATTGCAAATTTTAAAGCCTCCTAAATTTTTAATTCTTAAAGTTTGAAAAAAAAGGTAATTTATGATATAATAATAATGCATTATTTTTTATTTTTCAGTTTTTTTATACTTTGGAGTCACTATGTTACTTGACCAAACCAAAATTGAGAAGTGTTGGATCGATACTTTAAATCTCTTAAAAGATCTCATTGACGAAGAAAGTTTTAAAAATTATATTGAACCTATTAAATTTGAGATTGTAGGCGATAGTATTATTTTAACCACTCAAAACGATATTTTTAAAAATATTATTAATAATAATTATATAAATGCTATAAGGGAATCTTTGCAAAAAAAAGTAGGTTTCCCAATAGATGTCATCTTAAAATCAGAAAAAAGTCTCACAGTTGATGAAGCTCCGAAGCAACCTGCTCCAAAACCTACACGTATTAATAAAATAGATGAACTCTCTATGCCTTTAAACGAAGAATTTTGTTTAGACCTCTTTGTTATAGGACCAAACAATCGTTTTGCCGCAGCTGCCGCAGAAGCTGTAGCCAAAAGTCCGGGAAAAATGTATAATCCCTTATTTATCTATGGTGACTCCGGTTTGGGAAAAACCCACCTTATGCAGTCTATAGGTAATAGATTATTGGAATATCGCCCTGAAGCAAAAATATTTTATTCTACAGCTGAATATTTTACATCCCTTTATGTAAACGCCATTACAGAGAAAAAAATAGACAGTTTCCGTAAAAGATTAAAGTCCTACGATCTGTTTTTACTTGACGACATTCAATTCTTATTAGGTAAAAACCAGACCATACAGGAATTTTTCCACACATTTAATACACTTTTTGAATCTAAAAAGCAAATCGTTTTAACCTCAGACAGACCTCCTAAAGATTTATCCTTAGATGAAAGATATACTTCCAGATTTGAACAAGGAATGTTTACGGAAATTAAAAAACCTGACTATGAAACCAGACTTGCCATATTACAAGAAAAAGTTAAAAGAGAAAACATGTCTTTCACTAATGACATTTTAGAATATTTGGCTACAATTATTACAGATAATATTAGAAAATTACAAGGTGCTTTAACTAATTTAATGGGTAGAGCTTCTCTCTTAAACGAAAATATCACCTTAGAATTTGCCAAAGACATTTTATCTGAATATTATAATGAAAACCAAGTTATTATAGACATTAATCGTATTCAAGAGATAACAGCCCAATTTTACAATGTTTCTATTGCTGATATGATAGGTCAATCCAGAACAAAGGATATAACCTTAGCACGACAAGTTGCCATTTACTTTGCAAGAGAGTTAACAGAACTGAGTCTTCCGGCTATCGGTAAAGCCTTTGGAGGAAGAGATCATACCACAGCCCTCCATTCTACAAGAAAAATAGAAGAAAAACTTCAAACAGAACCGGGCTTTAGGGAACAGATAACCAAACTCTCAGGTTTAATAGTAAACAAAGAAATGGGATAAACTCTCATTTCTTTTTTTATAATTTTAAACAGGTTATACACATAATTTAAATTTAATAATGAATAACTTGTTAATAAATCTGTTATAAAAAATGTGGAAAACTTTCCCTGTTTATAAGTTATGACTTATTAAATTTTATAAACATTATTATCCAAAAGTTTTGCACAAGGAAAATTGTTATATTTATAGTAAAAATATTAAGTTATCCACATTTACACAAAACTAAATATTATAAATATAAAAATTATATATTTGATTAATTAAATTATGTATATTATTAATTTATCTGTAAAGAATATTCGTATCATTAAGGATTTACATCTTTCTGATACAAAGAGAGTTAATTTTATATTAGGACAAAATGCTCAAGGTAAAAGCAGTATACTTGAAGCTATGTATATTCTTGCCACAAGCAAATCCAACAGAACTTTTAAAGATAAAGAATTTATTAATATTAATGAAGATATATGTGAGATTAAAGCCAATGTAAAAAGAGAAAAGCGTCCTGATTGTGAAATAGAAATTGTTATAGATAAAAATCATAAAAAAGCTTTTTTTATAGATAATGCTAAGAAAACCAAAATTAAAGATGTTATAGGGGAACTTAACTGCGTAATATTTTCTGAAGAAGATATTGAAATGATTAAGGATGAACCTCAAAGTCGTAGAAATTTTATGAATTTAGAGATCAGCCAAATGTTTCCTTTATACACGGAAGAATATGCTAATTATAAGAGAACTCTTCTTCAAAGAAATAATACATTAAAAGATATAAAAAATAATATAAGGCCTTCTTATGATATTTTAGATATATTAGACCTTCAGTTGTCAATTTACGGAGCAAAACTTCTAATAAGAAGAAAAAAGTTTATAGAAGAAATTGCTCCTCTGTCAAGTGAAATTTATAATATAATATCAGATAAAGTAGGGGATTTTTCCTTAAAATACAGTCCAAATCCAAATATTGATATTACAGACGAGATATCAACTCAAAGGGCCTTATTTGAGCAAATTTCAGCTAAAAGAGAAACAGATTTAAGATTAGGCACCACCAATGTGGGTCCTCACAGAGATGATTTGGAAATAAAAATCAACAATCTTCCGGTGAAAAATTACGGATCTCAAGGTGAAGGAAAAAGTGCCGCCTTTGCCATTAAAATGGCTGAAATTAATATAATAAAGAATATAACGGGAGAATATCCAGTGGTTCTTCTTGACGATTTAATGAGTGAATTGGATTATGACAGAAGAGAAAAAACTATGAAAATAGCCGGGGAAAATTGTCAGATATTTATAACAACAACTCATCTTGACAAACTTGATTATAACCCGGAAGATACATCCATTTATTATATTAAAGAGGGTTCTTTACTAAAATAATAGGTGAAATTATGAAAAATATATTTTTGTTAATGATTATTTTATGTTTAAGCTTATGCCTTATAGGTTGCGGAGGCGGTGGTGGAGGAAGCTCTAAGTCCTCAAAAGGTAATATTGTTTTAACTGTTAGAAATAATAAAACCTTTATAACAAATACACAAGTGACTTTATTTAATGATAAAGATAAATATTTAGGTTTCACCAATGATAAAGGTATAGTCACATTTAATAATATAAATGTGGGATCTTATTTTGTGGAAGTAGAAGGGTATGAAGTCACAAATACTGTTTCCGTTATTAAAGATATGACTGTGGAAGAAACTGTAAATGTGGATGAAGTATCAAGCAAAATTACTTTTATATTTTACGGAAACTCTTATGATTTAGATAAGGGTTTAAGAAATAATATGAAAGAGATGTTTCAGTATGGTTCTACAAATAAAGTAAATGTAATTGTAATGTATAAACTTTCAGATAACAGAGTTTTTAGAGGAAAAGTAGAAAAATCTGATGGTAGTGATATTACAAAAGGTTTGGAAGAACTTTCTCCGAGATTATTTTCTAATGCTTCCAATTTGGAAGAATTTATTATATGGGCTAAAAATAAATATCCTGCCGATACATATATATTGGATTTATGGAATCACGGAAGCGGTTGGCATCCGGATTATGATAACAGAGCCATAAACCATGAAGAAGACAAGTCTTGTATGGAAATATATGACCTTCATACAGTTTTGCAGGGAAAAAATATAGAATATTTGCTTTTTGATGCTTGTAATATGCAATTTATTGAAGTATTAGCTCAATTAAAGGATGATGTTTCTTATTCAATAGCGTCGGAAGAAGCTATTCCTTCTCGAGGATATAATTATACTAATTTATTTACCTACTTAAATACAAAAAATAATATAAATGATGCATTAATTGCTTTTTGTAAAGCTCAGGTTGAAGAACCTTCTTGGACTTCCATAGGCACTGACATTAAATTTAATAATATGGAAAGAATAGATAATTTAAATGAAAGAATCAGTGATATATCTGATTTTCTCTATGAAAATTCCAATAAATACAGAGATGAAGTAAATAATGCCAGAAGAAACATTCCCAACATTTATTATGCCGGAAAGGATATAAACAGCTTTTTAACAGAGTTTGGAAATGAAATTAATAATTCAGAATTTAATAATCTGTTAAAAGCTTATATAAGTGAGGAAAAGTCTGTATTTTTATATAATAAAACCATTGATACAAAAAAAGGTTTTTTGGTTAACATCCCTAATGCTAATATTTGGCGAGACAAATACGCAATTTCTTATCCTAAAACCGCTTTTGCCAAGTCTACAGGTTGGGATAAGTTTTTAGAAACCATAAGATAGGAATAAAAATGTTTCATGTGAAACAATATTGTTTAATAGGGTATCCTTTAAGTCATTCTTTGTCACCTTTGATTCATAAAAAAATAGTTGACATTTTGGGATTAAAAATTAATTATTTACTTATGCCTTGTAAAGAAATAGATATTAATTCTTTAAAAGAGTTTGACGGTTTTAATGTGACAATGCCTCATAAAGAAACCATTATTCCATATTTGGATAATATAACAGAAACAGCAAAAAACATACATTCCGTAAATACAGTTAAGGTTGAAGAGGGAAAATTTATAGGTCATTCTACAGACGGAGAGGGATTTATAAGAGATTTTTTTAGAGTGTTTAATACTGATTTTTATAATAAAAACATATGTATTTTAGGCACCGGAGCCACGAGCAGAGCTATATCGGATAAAATAAGAAAACAATGTCCTAAAAATATATATTATCTGTCTCGGTCAAAAGAAGGAAAGAATATTTTCCCCTATAATCAAAGAGATATTATAAAAGATTGCCAAATAATAATCAATACAACTCCCACAGGAATGTATGATGATAATTGTTTGCTTGATGAAAACGATATAAATGAAAATATGTTGGTTTACGATGTAATTTATAATAAAAAAACTCCTTTAATATCCTTAAGCGAAAGAGCAAATGCAAAAGCACAAGGAGGTTTTGGAATGTTAATATATCAGGCTGTTTTGGCTTGGGAACATTGGGAGATAAATTGTTTATATAAAAAAAATATTGATAAAATAATAAGGGAAGTCATAAATGAAAAAGAATAGAGAATTAGAATTAGCTTATACAAGAAAAAAAGTAAAAAAAATTAATGTTCAGTTATATAAGCTTTTGGAGAGAAGATTTGTTTTAACCAATAAAATAGGCAAAATAAAAACAGAAATAAATAAGCCTATAGAAGATATGGTTGTAGAGAGCAATATAAAGAATACTTTGCCTCACGGTATTTTTGACGAATATGTTCGCAATATTATGGATAAAATTATAGAAGAGTCTAAAACTCAACAGAGCCGAAGTAAATTTCCCAGCATAATTTTAATGGGAATGCCCGGTTGTGGAAAGACTACCATTGGAAAAACCATATCTGATGAACTTCATATTCCTTTTGTTGATTTGGATCAAGTTATAGAATCCCAAGAGAGAATGACCATAACCGATATTTTTGAAAAGAAAGGTGAGAACTATTTCAGAAAAAAAGAAAGACTTTTGGTTAAAAAACTTTCCTCAGGTTGTATAATTGCTCTCGGTGGAGGAACTATTTTGAATCCTATAAATGTTGAACATTTAAAATCTATCGGAAAAATAATTTACCTTAAAAGAGATATAAAACTTTTAAAGAAAATAGATCTCAAAGACAGACCTATTGCCAAAACCAAAACCGCTCAAGCCGAGTTATATAAAGTCAGAACTCCTTTATATGAAGCTACAGCAGATTATGTTATAGATAATAACAGACTTCTTCAACTTGTAAATCAAGAATTGAAAACTTTGATTATCCAACTTTATAAAAAGAAGAATTGACAAAATTGACTAAAAGTGGTATAATTATATAATGGTGTCTGTTAAAAATTAGGAGTTTTATATGTTTAGTATAGAAGCCATTGATATAAGAAAAATATGTATTCATAAGATAAATTATGATAATGATGAGGTGGAATTATCCGAAAAATATGAAAGTTTGGGTGCAAATTTAAGCGATTATTTTACACAACATATCAGAAATATATTATCTTCTTCCACAGCCAAAACAGGAAAGTTTAAATCTCCCGATACAACTGTGGCAAAATGTGTGGAAAATATCCTTGAAAATGCGGAAGATTTGTTGGAAAATTCAAAGATTATTACATATTGGTTTTTTGATACATTTAAAAAAGATAAAGCCCCATATTGTTTTTTGGCATTTGTGGAATTTATAGATGTGGAATCAAACAGACGATATGTGGCTATTTTAAAGTTGGATCCTCAAAATAATTATGTATATAACAGTGAAGGTGTGGTGGAACAGATAACCACTTTTCCCGACGCAAGCAAACCCATTAACCGTGGTCTTGTGGCACGGGCTTGGAATGTGGAAAACACCTATGATGTGGTTTACAGAAATCAGTCTGTGGGAAAGGGAGAAGACCCGGATATGTGCAGATTTTTCTTGGACGATTTTATGGAAACCACCTTTGTTCCGGGTCCAAAATACCTAACTCAACTTGTTTTGAAAGAAACGGAAAAATGGGTTGATAAACACTCTGATGTTTTAGGTGAAGAAGAGCCTGAAAATTTGATGAACACTGTAAAGACTTTGGCACAAAGCGAAACCATGGATGTTATGGAAGCAGCCAATGAGGCCATTGAAGACGAAGAAATGAAGGTTCGTTATGTGAACAATCTTCTTGATAAGGGTTTAACGGAAACAGTGTTTGCTCCCGATAGAGCCTATGCGGAAAAAATAGCCAAAAAAGCTTCCTATACCCTTGATTATAATATAAAACTGGCTGGTTCTCGAGAGGGACTTGATGAGATTATGTCCTACGAAAAGAAAGACGGGAAGACCATAATTGAATTAAAGACAAATAAGTTTATTCAGAAATAATTTTTTGTATATAAAGTTAATTGTAGTTTATGGCTTTGATTTCTGATTTTTTTATACCGGAGGTATTTAAAATATGGGTGAGATAATTATAGATCGTGACAGATGTAAAGGTTGCGGTCTCTGTGTTCATTTTTGCCCTAAAAAGTGTATATCATTGGACACGGAAATTAATGTAAAGGGTTACAAGCCGGCAGTTTTCACTGAGCCGGATAAGTGTATAGGTTGTGCTATGTGTGCCACCATGTGCCCTGATGTTTGTATAGAGGTGTGGAAGGATGTCAAATAGAAAGCTTTTAAAAGGAAATGTAGCCTTTTGCTACGGTGCAATGGCAGCAAAAGTTGATGCCTTCTTCGGTTATCCCATAACTCCTCAAAATGAAGTTCCGGAGTATCTTTCCGTTCTCCTTCCTGAAGCCGGAAAGGTATTTGTTCAAGCTGAAAGTGAAGTTGCCGCTATTAATATGGTTTACGGTGCCGCCGCCACAGGTCACAGAGCTATGACCTCTTCTTCAAGCCCCGGCGTATCCCTAAAGCAAGAGGGTTTGTCCTATATTGCTACCTGTGAACTTCCAGCAGTTTTAATAAATGTTCAAAGAGCGGGCCCCGGACTGGGTGGAATTTTAGCCGGTCAAGGTGACTATTTCCAAACAGTTAAAGGTGGAGGACACGGAGATTATCACTTAATTACCATTGCCCCTTGGTCTGTTCAAGACGCTTATGATTTTGTTCCTTGGGCCTTTGAATTGGCAGAAAAATATAGAAACCCTGTTTGTATTTTGGCTGATGGTGTTATAGGTCAGATGCAAGAAGCTATTGAACTTCACGACGTGGATGTAAAAATATCCGAAAAGCCTTGGGCTGCCGACGGAAAGAAAAAAGCAGAAAAAGCTATTGTAAACTCACTGTGGGTAGAGCCTGACAAATTAGAAGAAGTTAACCGAACTCTTCACGCCAAGTATAAAGTTGCCAAAGAAAATGAGATTAAATTTGAAGAATATTCCGTAGAGGATGCAGATCTTGTTTTGGTTGCTTACGGAACCAGTGCAAGAATCTGTAAATCTGTAGTGGATTTGGGCAGAAAACAGGGTTTGAAAATAGGTCTTTTAAGACTTATAACTCTATTCCCTTTCCCGGACAAAGAGATTTTAAGACTTTCCGAAGCCGGTAAGAATTTCTTAACTGTGGAAATGAGTATGGGACAGATGGTGGAAGATGTATTTATGAGCGTTTGCGGAAAGTCAAGTGTTGACTTTTACGGACGAACGGGAGGAAACATCTTAACTGTATCCGAAATTTTGGATTATGCACAAAAAGTAATAAAGGATCCCTGCGGACCCTGCACAAGGAGCTGGGAGATATGATGAAACAAGTATTTAAAAGAACCGAAGGTTTGAAAGATAAAGAATTTCACTACTGTGGCGGATGTCTTCACTCAGTGGTTCACAGATTAATAGGTGAAGTTTTGGAAGAAATGGGACTGTTGGATTGCACTATAGGTATATGTCCCGTAGGCTGTGCTGTATTTATGTATGATTATATAAATACGGATATGATAGAAGCCTCTCACGGACGAACTCCCGCTGTGGCAACAGCCGCCAAGAGATGTAATCCGGACAAACTCGTCTTTGCTTACCAAGGTGACGGTGACCTTGCATCCATAGGTATGGCAGAAATTGTTCACGCAGCAGCCCGTGGTGAAAATGCTACTTTCATTTTCATAAATAACGGTATTTACGGAATGACCGGGGGACAAATGGCTCCCACAACTTTGGTAGGTCAAAAGGCCACCACATGTCAGTTCGGAAGAGACCCCAAAGTTCACGGAATGCCTATGAAAATGGCTGAAATGCTATCTGTTTTGGACAAGCCTTATTATATTGAAAGACTTGCTCCCACTTCTCCCGCAGGGGTGAATAAGACTAAAGCCGCTATAAAAAAGGCTTTTCAATATCAGTTAGACGGAAAGGGTTTCCAACTTTTGGAGATTCTTTGCACCTGTCCCACACAATGGGGTATGACTCCCGTTCAAGCTTTGAATCATGTTGACGAAGTTGTTAAACAAACTTACCCTCTCGGAGTGTTTAAAGACGGAGGTGAAAAGTTATAATGTATACAGAAGCTGTATTTGTAGGAATGGGCGGACAAGGAGCTCTTTTGGCAGCCCAGATTTTGGCACATGCTGCAGTTCACGAAGGTAAAAATGTGGTTTGGTATCCTGCTTACGGTCCCGAAACAAGAGGTGGAACTGCCACTTGCACTTTGATTATTTCTGATGAGCAAATAGGTGCTCCTATTGCTCCAAACCCGGAGATTTTGGTGGCATTTAATCAAACAATGCTCGATAAATATATAGATCAAGTCAAACCCGGAGGTATGGTAATAACCAACTCGGATTTGTGTGAGCCTATTACAAGAGAGGACCTGACAGAATACAGAGTTCCCGCTTCTTCTATAGCTTTGGAATTGGGAAACCCTAAGGTTTTAAATATGGCTATGGCAGGAGCCTTGGCTATGGTGGCAAAGAGCGTGGAAAGCGAATCTGTCAACTGGGCTTTGGAAAATCAACTTCCGGAGAAGATAAAGAAAACCATTCCCATTAACATGCAAGCTTTGGAATTGGGAAAGGAAAGAGTCCAAAAAACAGAGTAATGAAAGGCCCCGAAAGGGGCTTTTTATTAATGCACAATGCACAATTCACAATGCAAAACAAAACCCCCGGCTTAGCTATGCCAAGCCACCCCCTTTTAAAAAGGGGGACTTTTTCTGATTTCACTTCTCTGATTTTATATATGTTTCACATGAAACATTTTTAACTATATGAAAGAATTATTAAAACATCTAAACGAAACTCAAAAACAAGCTGTTGAAACTACGGAAGGGCCTGTGTTGGTTCTTGCCGGGGCGGGCTCGGGAAAAACCCGTGTCCTCACATACAGAGTTGCCAAAATTATTAAAGACGGAACTCGTCCTTCCGATATTCTTGCTGTCACATTCACCAATAAGGCTGCCAACGAAATAAAAGCTCGTCTTGAAAAAATCTGTGGTGACATCCATCTCCTTTGGGCCGGAACCTTTCATGGTATCTGCGTCAGAATGCTTCGAGAATATGGTGAAGAAATCGGTCTTGCCAAAAAATGGACCATCTACGATGAATATGCTCAAAAAAAATGTGTCAAACAAGCTGTTTTAAACTTAAAATATGACCCCAAAAAATATAATGAAGGCAAAGTTTTAAATTATATATCCAAAGCCAAAGAAGAAATGATTCTGCCGGAAGATTATGCCAATGTTTACACTCATATTGACGCTCTTCAAATTGAAAATATATATAAAGAATATACTAATATTTGTAAAGCCAATAACGCTCTGGATTTTGATGATTTAATCAATTATGCGGTGGATTTGTTAAAGAAAAGTAAAAAGGCAAGAGAACACTATCAAAAGAAGTTCAAATATATTCACGTAGACGAGTTTCAAGACATTAACCAAGCTCAATATGAGCTTATAACCCTTCTTGCCGCTCCTCAAAACAACATATTTTGCGTTGGGGATGATGACCAGTCCATTTACGGATGGCGTGGTGCGGATATAAGTATTATCCTCAATTTTAAAAATAGATATAAGAGTTGTAAAATCTTTAAATTAGAGCAAAATTACAGGTCCACAAAGAATATTTTAGGTGCCGCTTACGAAGTTATTAGAAAAAATATTAACAGAACCGACAAGAAAATTACCACTGAAAACGATCAAGGTGATACCATAGAAATTATTGAAGCTGCCGACGGAAAGCATGAGGCAAGATTGGTGGTGGAATCCCTAAAAGATTTGGTGGACAATTATGGTTTCTCCTATTCCGACATAGCTATTTTATACAGAACCAACTCCTTATCCCAAAACTTTGAAAGTGAGCTTCGAAGTAAAAGAGTGCCTTATGATATTTATGGCGGTTTCAAATTCTATGACAGACAGGAAATCAAGGATATAATGGCATATTTAAATCTCTTAAATAATGTTTATGACAACATTAATTTAAAGAGAATTATTAATACTCCCACAAGGGGTATAGGTTTGTCCACTGTGGATAAACTGGATACTTATGCACAGGTTAATAACATATCTCTCTTTGAAGCAATGGAAGATTGTGATAAAGTTGAAGGTTTGAAAACCACAGCAAAAAAGTCAATAACAAGTTTTGTAAATATCATAAAATATTTGCAAAAAGAAGGGGAAATATTTCCTCCCAATCAACTTATCCAGTCAGTTTCCGAAAGAAGCGGTTACAGACAAATGTTAGAGGATGAAAGGACCACTGAGGCGGAAGAAAGGCTTAACAATATTGATGAGTTGGTAAATGTGGCAACAAACTATTGTCAGAATGCGGAGAAACCTTCACTTGAAGACTTTTTACAATCCATATCATTGCAAAGTGATATTGACAATTTGCAAGAAGATAACGGAAAAGTCCTTTTAATGACGGTTCACTCAGCTAAAGGGTTGGAGTTCCCTGTGGTATATGTGGTAGGATTGGAAGAGGGAGTTTTCCCTCATCAGAGATCCTTAGGAAACGCTGACGAGGTAGAAGAAGAGAGAAGGCTTATGTATGTGGCAATGACAAGGGCCAAGAGACAACTGTTTTTGAGCTATGCCGAAGCAAGACAGATAAGCGGAAATTGGCAGAGAAGCCACCTGTCCCAATTTGTTAAAGATATTCCGAAGAATTATTTTAAAGATACTGTAGAGGAAAGGGATACCGGGGAGTCTTTTGAAGATGTGAGAGCGAAGGTTTTGACCAAAAAAGTCATTAGGCAAAGCTACAGTCCGGGAAATAAAGTAAACCATGAAACTTTTGGAAAAGGTTTAGTGTTGAATTGTCAAGGACAAGGAGAGGCTGAGGTTGTGACTGTGATTTTTGAAGATAAAAGATATGGTATGAAGAAATTTTATGTGAATAAGTGCAAGTTGGAAAAACTATAAATATAAACCCCCGATTAAAATCAATGTCTGCGACTTGATTTTAATCACCCCCTAAAAGGGGGTAGGGCGATGCGTTTACATTAGCAATTCTCATATTTTAGGTATCTATTTACAAAAGCTTATTATGAAAAAATAAAAGCTAATACATCCCTTTTTTCCTATGATTATTTTTGAACAAATCCAAAATCTTGAGTAGGACCTATAAACAGCTTTTTGGGTAGTATATTTTTAATTGCTGTCTGCGAATGCAAAAAAAACATACCACCTAAAAAGCTGTTATGTTATAGGCTTATCTAAACTTTAATTTTGTCTTTGTTCAAAAAGAACCATAACAAAAAAAGGGCCGGGCTCTAAATATTAAGGTGGGCTATGGTTGATTGATTCTTTAGTCAAAAAAATGCTTTAGTTGATTGACTTCACCCTCTTTGAACTTAAATTTGCATAGAATTGCAAATTTATGCATTCACTCGCTTGCGAGATAGAAGCGTAATAATTTAAGCCAACACCCCGAGTTTAATAGTTTATTTCCCTTTTTTCCTATGTTTCTTTTTAAGCAAATCCAAAATCTTGAGATTTAATTATAAACAGCTTTTTGGGTAGTATATTTTTTTCACTGTCTGCGAATGTGAAAAAAACACACTACCCAAAAAGCTGTTATGCTATAGATTTACCTAAATTTAAATTTTGTCTTTGCTCAAAAAGAACCATAACAAAAAAAGGGGCGGTCCTAAATTTTAAGGTCGGCTTTGGTTGATTGACTCTTTAGTCACGGGAAACGATGATGCAAACGCACCACTCACTCCCCCCTATGGGGGTAAAGCTCTGTTGAAACGCTCAAGCAAGACGGCATATAGCCCATTCTCCAAAAAAGTTTTCAACTTTTTGGAGCCTCTTGGGCTCCCACCCGCCCTGCCGGAGGGGGGTAGC
>JAFSVJ010000056.1 GCA_017445025.1 Abditibacteriota bacterium
CGTCATGCCTGCGGCTTCCCGGCGTTTGCGGAGTTCTTCGCCGACCAGTTCCTGATCTTCCCAGTCGGCATCGGTCAGTACTGATATGGATTTGTTGACAAAGAGAACCACACAAGCAAAGTATTGCCCCTATCTCTCTTACGACGAAATAGATTTAATGAAACATATAGATGAAGGGCCTGTTATGGCTCCTCCGCAACTTGCCCTGTTTATTCCGGAATATTGTGGTGTAAGTGTTTACTATGGTCATTGGTCCGAAACTCCTTTTTTTGAAAGGAATTTAAAGACCTATAATGATATGTGTCAAGGAAAAAATGTAATAAATAACTTAAAATTTTGTGTTTTTTATGAAAAAGCACCTTTATTATTTGACAAAAATTATAAATTAGTTTATAATAATAGTAGTTGTATGTTATTAAAAAACAAAAATGAAGATATAAATTATTTAGGTTTTTAAGGGTTTTTCTTTTAAAAACTATGTGTATTGTTAATTTTAAGAGAGGAGATGACTCTTTCTCTTTGAATTTATATTCTATTATATATTTAAAAAAGTATATAAATATGGGAGAACACTTATGTTGAAGAAGACAAAAATGTTGTTAGTGTTTATACTAACCATCCTTTGCCTCGGTACAGCTATTTTTGCCGCTGAAGGTAAGGCAGTTATATTGACACAATACAACGGACAAGCCATTGAAGCTTATATGCTTAATGACGGAACTTTAACTTGGTATCAGGACAAGGATGGTTACGCCATTGTTAAGAGCGGTGATGTTTACTATTATGCCGCTAACAACGGATACGAACTTGTTCCCACAGAATATGTTGTCGGTGAAGCAGACCCTTTGTTTGCCGGTTTGATCCCCAACGATATTCCAAAAGTTAAAGAAGAAGTTGAGTTTAAGACAGTTAAAGATGCCATTGGCAATAATGGTATAATTACTGACTCTCCTTTACCTATTGTATTTGGTAATGTTCATCCTTTGGTTATAATTTTAGACCGATATGATACATCAACAGATGAAGGATTACCTTTGCCGGCTTCTTTTTATGATGACTTTGATACCTATTGGGCTGAATCAAGTGATTATGTTAAAAGAAATACAGTATATTATCCGGATAAATACAATCCTAAGGCAAAAGATAAAGACAAAAATGTAATCTTATATCACAGAACATCAATAGATGATCCTGTTGTTATCAGACATGCTTCATTCTTATACAATTGGACTGAAACTATACTTCAATATGTTGACCAAATTACTTCAATTGACAATTATGAAGAAATTCTTGATATTAACAATGATGGCTTTATTGATAAAATTATCTTTATAGGTCCTTCAGGTGTACCCGTAGAAAATCCTCAGTCCTATTCAACATTTAGCGGAGTTTCAATAGGAAATTTAAAAGCAGGACGTTATTCTGTTATTCCTGCATATACTTGGGATGAAGAAAACAACAAATTACCTTATTTCGGACCTATTGCAGGTATCGGTTTTAGTTTTATTCAGCCTTTTAATACTTTTATAAGACCTGTTTTGATTTGTGGTAACAGCGGAACAAAGATTGAAGATTTCAGTCCTTTTGTAAACGGTTCATTTAACAATTGGTTTGCTATTGCTAATCAAATATTAAGTTTGCAAACTGCCGGTGCTTTCGGTATGAGATATCCCTTAGGCTATTCTAATGAAGACATGGAGGAATTGGATGTTATAGGAACAATTCAATTCGCTTTTGACGGTAGTTTAAGATATGAATCTCCTTCATCTTTGGATGTTAACAATGACGGTTTCATTGACTGTATATATGTGGTTTACTCTTCTGAGGATCGAGGAACAGTATACAATGAAACAGACTATTCAAATTATAACTATTCCATTACATTCAGTAACGGACAAGTTAAAAATCTCGGTAAAGTAATTGTTACTACCGACAGTTCAGCATTTAACGGATATTATGTTTCTGATACTCTTTTAAGTTATTTTAACTATGCTAATTACAAACGACAAAGTGATGAATACAGACCGGTTTATCAAATAGATGCTCTTGGCGGAAGCAGAAATACAGGTTACGATTATTTGCCTATAAGTGTTTATGCCAAGAAGAGAGCCGGTTTGTTAAAGAGTAACGGCAGAGTTTCTGTTGAAGATAACGAAATTGGTATTGCAGAGATTAATAAAGATAATGTAATTAAAGAATCTACCGGTGAAGCCGTAGTATGGAAACTGGGTGATGCCAATTCAGCAACAGGTAGCAGAAAAACCAGAATTGCTTACAAGATTGTTTCAGATGCAAATGAAAATGAAGAGTTTTGGGTAGAATACAGAAAGAATGTTCCTTCTGTTCAAATTTCCGGAGAGACTTATACTTTTAACCAACAAGGTGAAGGTTTATATGTATACAGAATAAACAAAACTCGTGAAGGATACGGTAACTACAATGCCGGTCAATATGCTGACGGAACTTATATTCCCGATGAACTTTTCTACTTTAGAACTCAAGGTCTTTCCGATTATGGTATTTTAAGCGGACTTTACAATTTGAACGGAAAAGCTGCCGAAGCAAACGTAGGTGTATATAAGAGAGAAGAATTTTCATACGACACAGCAGTAAACGGTTTCTTCAGTGACGGAACCGACAGTATTGGATTTAGAATTTACGATGTAGTGCTTTCAGACGATTCCGCTACATTTAAAGTTAAATATGTTACAAATCCACCAAAGGTTGTTTCATTTACTCCCAATTCAGCCTTTATAAAAGTGTCTCCCTATGATCATACAAAGGCAAATAAATTAACCGATGAAAACGACCCTGCCAATTTCCAAGAGTATACGGCTATATATTCAAGCAGTAATGGTGGAGTTGAAATTTGGAAATCAACCGTAAATTGGAAATTTGATGAATGGGATTTCCTTGATTTAACATTTGATAATAACTTAAAGACCATAACTTTAGGCAATCAAAGTGCTGAGATAGGTTCTAACAATGAGGATGGAACGGATCTTATTTTGGTAGATAAATACTTTAGAGTTAATGTTACTCAATCTTCATATAAATATGAAGACAATAAACTCTATGTTTACTATGACATAGCTCCTACCGAATATTTCTTGTCCAAATATTGTTATAACGATATATATTTTGACGGTGATTCAATTGACATTACAATGTCAGCCGAAACTTATGACGGTTTAAAGGCTAAGGACAGACTGTTAAATGAAGATGTTAATGTAGGTTTTGTAAGATATTCTCTTATTGAACCTGAAGTAAAAGTAGAGTCTATAACTCCTATTAATGAACTTAAGAAAGACTTCTATATTGAAGATATTAAGGTTAAATCTTCTTATTCCGGAACTCCTAAGGGTGATAAAATTGAAGCCGGTGAAATGATACTTCATTCCGGTGTTATTTATCAAAACGCAATTTCTAATAAGAATTTTGTTTTTGATTATGTTCCTGATTTGGTAGTTAATGAATCCAAGACTTTTGAAAGAAATATAATGGGAACAGCCATAAAGGCAACCTTTACATTAAATGCAAAAGGCTTCTTCGGTTATTATATTTACAACGGAGAAGTTAAAGATTCTTGCTTAGCATTGGATTACAGTGTTGTTGTAGATGATGTATCTCCGGCTTCAGTTTTAGGTATTGATTTAAAGGAATACATTGAAAAATCTTGGATACCTGAAAACAGACAATCTATAATTAATGAGTTTGCGGATTATATTACTTCAATTACTCCGGTTAACAGAGTTATAGACTGGACTGATTGGAACGGTGACGGAAGATTAAACCTTGAACCAATGACTCTTGCAGATGGTCTTTGCACAATTTCATCTACAAGCTTTGATACTTTTGTAAGTGGTGATCAAAGAGAAATTGACTTCGGTCTTGAATTTGATGCAGATAAATCAAAGAGTGCTTTCTCAGAATCAAAAGGCAATAACATTGTGTTTGCTGTTTATGGTTTTGCAAGTATAAAAAGTGATCTTGAAGATGTTTGGGAAGTTATCTTTGGCGGAGTTAAACCGGATGCACAAATAGATTACACTTATATGGGTAAATACGGAATAGGTTCAGATATTGAACTTTCCAACCCGGTTGTAAATGGTATTGACATAACTCCGACACCTACAGATAACCCATATATATCTTCTAAGGTTTTGGAATTTGATAAGAACATTTACTACAAGGTAACATATACTCCCGATAAGTATAAAGTAAGTGATATTACAATTAAATTTACCGATCAATCAAGCAAAGTTCAGTTATGTATGAAATATAATCCCATAACAAGAACATTCTATGCTTACAACTGGACTACAGACGAATGGAAAGCAGAAAGCTTTGATGTTGAAAGGAACTTTGAAATAGGTGAATTTACCATTCCATGTAAGGCCTTTACACCTGCAGTTAAGAATGATGACGGAAGTTACTCATTCAGCTTTGTTGCAAGAGCAAAGGCAAGATTCTCTGACAATCCTCTTGAAATAACCGCTCAAGTGACTGACGAAAGAGGTTTTGAAAGTGATGTATATAAAGATCCATATACTTACATATTCAGAACTTCTGCCGCTAATATATTGCCGGAAGTTTCAAGTGTGACACCTAAGTCAGGAACAATTAAGGCACATCAAACTACTGAGTTTGTGGTTAAAGTTGACGATCAAGATGGTATCGGAGATGTTTACCAGATTAACTTGATTTTGAAGTATGGTGGTCTTGACGAATTATACGCAAGATACAATTACCAAACCAACAGACTTTCTGTATTAACAGAAAAGGGTTGGTCAAAGGAATATGCTTTAGGTAGTGACAATGACCTAAGCTCAAAGAACTTTAAGGTTGATCTTTCCAAATCATTTGTAAAGACTACAAGTTCAACATCCGCACAACTCCACTTGGCTGTAATCCCGCTTTCCGCTTTCTCCGGAAACTCTGTGGCTGTTTGCGGTTTGGTAACGGATATTTCAATATCCAATGATGCTACAGAATATGTGGTTAAGAAATTCGGTTACATTAGAATTAGCACCAGCGATCCTGATGCAATTATGCTTAACTCAAGCAAGGTTATTTTGGATGTTAACGAAACTTACGCTCTTAAGGCTGTTGACGGTGAAGGCAATGAAGTTAATGCTTCTTGGTCATCTAAGGATAGCGATGTTGCTACCGTAAACGGAAATGGTGTTGTGACCGCAGTTGGATACGGTTCCACAAAGATTATAGCTAAGGTAGACGGTGAAACATTGACATGTTCAGTTAAGGTTAAGAAGCCTTCTATTGAATATACAGGATCCGATTACACAGTAGAAGAGAAGGTTGTTGAAACCACAATCGAAAAGAGAGAAGAAGAAAAGAGAGTTGAAATTAAGTTTGATACACTTACAACGGATTCTGATTCTCAAACAGTAGCTGAAACTACAGGTGAAGTTTCCGGTTCCGATAAGGTTAAGTCTTGCGAAAAGTCCCAAAAGGAAAAAATTTCCGCTTCCGAAGGTCAAGGCACACAAGGCCTTGTAGCCGGTTCAAGCAAGGAAAGAGGTGGACATGCCGCTTCTAACGGTTCAAGCTCTACAAGAGAAAGATCCGCAATGGGAACAGGTGTGGTTTCCGATGTTGTTAAGAGTGCAAGCCCACAACTTGACGAAAGTATGTTTGCTGACAGACTAAGCGAAGTTTTCGTGACAGTTGAAAAGGGTGCAAAGCTTACACTTGTAGGTTTAACACCTAAGGGTGAAGAAGACAAGGCTTTGGTATGGTCATCTTCAAACGAAAGAGTTGTTACTGTAAGTGAAGGTATCGTAAAAGCTAAGTCTATAGGTTCCGTTGTTGTTAAGGCTAAGACCACAACAGGTAAAGTTTTGACATGTAAGGTTAAGGTTATTGCACCTCAAACAGGAAAGGATGTTAAGCTTGCCGAAGGTAAGACTTTCAAGTTTAACTACATAAACGCAATGAACTGGAAGATAACAGATCCTACCGTTGTTTCAATAAATGAAAGAGGAGTTGTAAAGGCTCTTAAGGCAGGAATAACAGAAGTGACCTGCGAAGCAAACGGAAAGACTATTAAGAGTAAGGTAGAAGTAAAATAATAGGTGTGGGGCATTGCCCCATACCTTAATTTAAGGGGTATTTTATGAAAAAATTAATCTTTTTATTGGTAGCTATATTATGTGTCGCCCTGCTTGTAGGTTGTGGTGGTGGCGGTGGTGGAAGCCACAAGGATAAGCCGGCTGATAATGTCACATTAACAGGTAAAATAGTTAATGAAGACGGCAAAGCTCAAAGCGGAATTAAGGTTCAAGTTTTTAATCCTATTGATGAAACTCCCGTTGACCAATGTACCACAGACAAAGAAGGTGAATATTCATTAGAGGACATTCCTGCCGGAATATATAAGATTATTGCTTTTAAAGAAGGTTTTTCTTATATAGGTTGGATTGATTATAAGCCATATGAAAACGGTATTATTACAAAGAATATAACAATTCGTCCATACAAGATGAGCAAATCTGCTATTGACGATAGATTAGTTTTCACTTCAGGTAGTGCAAAGTCTGTTTGGACACCTGTGGCTGTAGAATACAAAACTACAGACGGAAGAGATGTTGTAATGGCTTTCTCACAGAAGGACAGCAACATGGCTGACGCTGAAAAGTTCAATTTCTATGCTAAATTCAGTGATGGAAGTATCAGCAAGATACAAGGAACTATTAAGAATGAAAAGTTAAGAATAAACAAAGAAGTTCCTGTATGTAACGCAAAGTTAACCGACTTCTCAAAAGGTGATTTTACTGTTACCGCATCTGAGCCTTCTTTAATGTTTCTTGATGGTTTGGGAACATACATAACATCTACTATGGTTGTTTCAGGCAGTGACCTTGCTTTCACCACAAGCACTTATGTTGTAAGCCCTGAATTTGGTATGTTTGTTGAATACAATGTAGATGCAATTGATACATTTACATTAATCAGTATTGACGACTAATATTGTATATAGAACATATTTATAAATAAATCCCGTGCAAACGGGATTTTTTTTATGGGAAAGAATTTGAAAATAAACTGAATATATGTTAATATTTGATATATTGATTAAATAACTTGACAAACATAAATAAATATGGTATAATATAATTAATATGAATAAGAAAGGAGAGATAAAATGACCTGTGAAATTTGCGGATATGAATACGATCCTGCAATAGGCGACCCTGACAACGGAATTCCTGCAGGAACTGCTTGGGAAGAGCTTCCTGACGATTGGGTATGCCCTGTATGCGGTGTTGGAAAGGAATCCTTTTCATAATTAGATAAGCGTATGAAAATACGCTTTTTTTTATATCAATTTGTGGAAACTAATAAAAAATGGTATAATAATAATGGAAATAGATATGGAGGATATTATGAACGCAAGAGAAGTTTTGAAAAATGTTTGGTGGGTAGGTGCTGTAGATTGGGACATAAATGATTTTCACGGTTATTGGCTTCACGAAGGCACTACCTATAATGCATATATTGTTAAGGGTAGCGAGAAGACGGTTTTATTTGATACAGTTAAGAAAACACATACAAAAGAGCTTATAAACAATATTAAGTCTGTTATGAATCCTGAGGATATTGATATATTGGTTATAAGTCATGTTGAGCCGGATCATTCAGGTTCATACAGAGCCATTGTGGATTTGATAAAGCCGGAGAAGATTATTACAACCAAAGCCGGTGCTATGGAACTTGAAAAATATTATGGAAAGGTGGATGTTCCTTTCCAAATTATTAAGACTATGGACACTGAAAGCATAGGTGATATGACTTTGACCTTCATTGAAACAAGAATGGTTCACTGGCCTGACAGTATGTTTACTTATATTCCCGAAATTAAATCTCTTATAAGTCAAGATGGGTTTGGTGAGCATTGGGCAACAAGTGAGAGGTTTGATGACGAAGTTGATTACAATAAATTAATGGAACATTGTAAGAAGTATTATGCCAACATTTTGCCACTCTATTCACCTATGATTGCAAAAACTTTAAAATCTGTTGTGGATATGGGTATTGAAATTGATGTGATATTGCCGGATCACGGTATAATTTGGCGAAAGTATGTTAAAGATATTCTTGCCAAGTATACAGAGTGGACAAGTATGGCAAAGTCTGACAAGGCCGTTGTTATATATGATACCATGTGGGGAACAACCTATGAAGTAGCCGAAAGAATTGCAGCCGGTTTAACTGATGGTGGTCTTTCATGTAAGGTTTATAAGACAACAGCTCATCACAGAAGTGACATAGCAACCGAATGTTTGGATGCAAAGGCTATAGTGGTAGGTTCTCCCACTCTTAACAATGGTATAATGCCCAGTGTGGCAGATGTTTTGTGCTACATAAAAGGACTTAAAATGACGGGAAAAGTGGCAGGTGCCTTTGGTGGCTATGGTTGGTCCGGTGAAAGCGTAAAGATTTTGAGAGAAAGCCTTGAAGAGATGAAGTATGACTTTGTGGGAGAAGGTTTAAAGATTATGTATAAGGCTTCAGAGGACGAATTGCAAAAGGCTTACGAATACGGAAAAGAAATAGCTGAAAAAGTAATGAATAATGCTTTATAATGAATAATGCACAATGCAAAATGCATAATTCACAATTGACGGCCCCCCCACGGGAAAATCTTTGATTTTTTGGGAATGGGTCCTTGAAAGGAAAATTGCGGATGCAATTTTCAGTTCAATTCTCAGGGTTCCCTAAAAGTGGAGTTTACGACACTTTTTGGGATGAGAAAGAGGGTGAAGTCAACCAACTAAAGTATACATTTTTTATTATAATCCCTATGTAAATAATATTTAATATATATGTTAAAAACGACTTCGGAGCAAAGCGGAGGGAGGCTTTTAACATATATATTAAATATTATGTGGTTTAAGAGAACTGCTCTGCCCCCCTTGGGGGGCGACGAAAAAATCTTTTGATTTTTTCGTAGGGGGTTAATAGCATATTATTAAAATGAGGTTTTTATGAATATATGTGTTTTGGGTGCAGGTAGCTGGGGCACTGCTCTCGGTATGCTTGCATCTATAAATAATGAACATGTATCTCTTTGGACAAACGAAGAGTCTGTGTATAAGGATATTTCTGAAAACAGGCTCAATTCATATTATACCAAGGAATGCCCCATTCCCGATAATATATTTGTCACCTTAGATATTAAAGAGGCTTTAGAGGGTGCGGAATTTGTTATAATGGCTATTCCCAGTCATGCAGTGAGAGAGGTTTATTCTATTTTAAAACCTTATCTTGACAGTGGAGTGGTTTTGCTCAATGCGGGAAAGGGGCTTGAAGCGGATACAGGTCTTCGTAATTCTCAAATTGTGGCAGAAGTTTTGGGTAAGGAGCGAGCTGATAAGACAGTGTTTCTTTCAGGTCCCAATTTAGCCTTGGAATTTGCCCGAAAAAAGCCCGGTTGCACTTTACTGGCATCTCACGCCCCGGAAAACGCAAAACTGGCCCAGAGGGTCCTTTCAAGTGAGATTTTAAGGTGTTATACAGCTACTGACGTTATAGGTATGGAGTTAGGTGGTTCTCTTAAGAATGTTATGGCAATAGCTTCAGGAATCAGTTCGGGATTAGGTTTTGGGGACAATGCCACTTCCGCTCTTTTGACAAGAGGATTAAAGGAGATAACAAGTCTTGGTGTCTTAATGGGTGCAAAGCGGGAGACTTTTTACGGTCTTTCCGGTTTGGGAGATATGATAACCACAGCTACCAGTGAATTGTCAAGAAATTATCGTTGTGGGCTTAGGTTGGCTGAGGGTAAGTCTCTTGACGAGGCTTTGAAATCTCTCGGTCAAGTTGCGGAAGGTGTTCCTTCTTGCAAGGCTGCTATGATACTCTGTGAAAAATATGGTATAGATATGCCTATTACCCGGGAAGTTTATAAGATATTGTTTGAGGGCAAGGACCCAAAACTGGCAGTGAAAGATTTAATGTTAAGAGATTATAAGGAAGAGTAGAGTTAAATTTGCCAATGGTAAATTTATAATCAATAATCAAAAAGCAAAAATTAAAGATGTGGTGCTTCGCACCACCAAGGTTAGTGGGCTCTAAATTTTTAGGTGGCTCTATAGGATATTGTTGAAAGGATTAAAGCATAAAGCAGAACATTATCTCCCTCCCGTGTGGGGGGGAGTTTGGAGTAAATAATGAAGAATAAGAATCTCTTTATAAGTGTGGGAGTATTATTAATAGGGCTATTGCTCAGTTTTTTTATATGGCAGTTTAATGAAAGCGGAAAGGTTTTGGATAAGTATCTTTTAGGGAATATAATGCTTCTCTTTTGGATACCAATATTGACAATATTCTTTATTTTTTGGGAAGATGTTAGAGAGTTTGGTTTTAGAATGCCGGAGAACTCTAAAGTCATTTGGAGCATAACCGGTATATGTATGGTTTTAATAGTTATAATATTATATTTCCCTTCAAAATGGTCTCAATTTCAAGAGTATTATCCTATATTTAAGCAATTTAATCACCCGGATCCATTATTCTTTAAGCCCAATCCTTTTGCAAGTGACTTTGGGAAAATGTTTTTTGCGGAAGCAAGCTATTGTCTGTATATGTTCTGCTGGGAGTTCTTTTTCAGAGGATATATGACCTGTGGAATGAGCAGAAGCTTTGGTCTGTGGGCTGTTTTGATACAAGCTGTGCCTTTTACTCTTCTCCATGTGGGAAAGCCTATTGAAGAGACTGTATCATCTTTTTTTGCCGGCTTGGTATTGGGACTGCTTGCTTATTACGGAAAGAGTTTTATTCCCTGTTTTATTATTCACTCATGGGTGTTTATAATGTTTGATATAATGGTTATTATGAATCGATAGGGGGGAGTTATGGCTGATATTTTACCTCCTACAATTTCATATTCTCAGCTGAATATTTTTAATAAGTGTAAAAGGTCTTATTTTTATGATAAGTATTGGTCAATCTTAGGGGATGAGTCAAAATGGGATGCTTGGAGAATGAAATATATTACTTCAATCCCTATGCTCAAAGGCGCCTGTATTCATCACGCTTTGAGAATGTGTATTTTGGATTATAAGCATAATGGCAGAAACCATAGTTTAAATGACGCTATATTTTATTTTAGGAAAAGTTTAAGAGAAAAGTATCTCGAGTCGGATAAAGGTCATTGGAAAAATCCTAAAGTATTCGGAAAACGTCTTCAAGACGTGACGAATTTGTTTGAGCATTTCTATCATGATGAGAACGCTCTACAAAAGGCTCAAAAGGCAGAAGAAGTGGGTATAAAAGCCATTGAATCTCTTTGGACAAGTCCTATATGGGAAAGGGTCTTAGCCACTCCTTATGAGGATTTTATGACCATTGACGAAGAGAACTTCCCAAAGTTTAATGTTATAGTCAAAAATCTTCCGGAGCGTTATAAAGAGTTTAGTGATATGACTGTCTATGCGGTTATTGACCTTGCCATTAAATATAATAAAACTCTAAGGATTATTGACTGGAAAACGGGAAAGGAATCCGATAGCAGTAAGCTTCAATTGGCAATTTATGCCTTGTATGCAAACAGTGTTTGGCATTATGAAATAGGGGAAATAAAGTTTTATTTGTGCTATTTGGGAGAGAAGACCACAATCAAGACTGAAGAGATAAATGTTCCTACCATTATGTCTTCTTACAATATATTAGTAAATACATACAGAGAAATGTTGGAGCTTTACAATTTCGGTGAACCGGTTATAGATAATTTTCCTAAAACAGAAGATATTGATATGTGTGAAATTTGTAAATATAAAGGTTTGTGTAATAAAGGGTAGATATATGATAGCTGAAATAATTTCTTGCGGAACAGAGCTTTTAATGGGTCAAATAGTTGATACCAATTCAGCCACTTTAAGTGCAGAGTTACCAAAATTGGGAATAGATTTATATTTTAGGGAGACAGTAGGGGATAACAAAGACAGGCTTGCAAGTGTTATAAAAAAAGCTTTAGACAGAAGTGATATAGTTTTTACCATTGGAGGCTTAGGCCCTACTGATGATGATATAACAAAGGAAACTGTGGCTGAGGTGACGGGCCACACTTTGGAACTAAATGAAGAATGTTTAGAGGAATTAAAGGCATATTTTAAGAATTCTGACAAACATTTTTCTTTGACTAATTATAAACAGGTTATGTTTCCGAAAGATGCTTATATTTTAAAAAATCCCATAGGCACCGCTCCCGGTTGTGTTTTTGAGAAGGATGGGAAATATGTTATAATAATGCCCGGTCCTCCGAGAGAGTTTATAAAGATGTATAAAGAACAGGTGGTTCCTTTCTTAAGGGCAAAAACACAGGGAGAGATAATAGTTTCAAGGTCTGTAAAGACTTTTGGTATAAGTGAGAGTCTGTTAGGAGAGAAGTTAAAGGACCTGACAGGTCAAACCAATCCCACTGTGGCAGACTATATAGGTGACGGTGATATAGAGGTGAGAGTGACAGCAAAGGGTGCTTCAAAAGAAGAGTGTGAAGAGTTGTTAAAACCTACCATAGAGAGAATAGAAAGTATTTTGGGTGATTATATATATGGTTATGATGATGACACAATTCCCACTCTTGTAAAGGATTTGCTCTTAAATAATAATTTGACCATATCCTTAGCCGAGAGTTGCACGGGGGGGCTTATAGCGAAAACTTTGACGGATTATAGCGGAATATCAGCCAGTTTTCTTTTTGGTGCTGTCACCTATTCTAATTTTGCCAAAATGAAGGTTTTGGGGGTTAAAGAGGAAACCTTGAAAAAACATGGTGCGGTTTCTCCGGAAACAGCTCTTGAGATGGTTCAGGGGGTAGAGAAGCTGACGGGAAGCGACGTAGCTGTATCTGTGACAGGTATTGCGGGACCTAAGTCAGACGATACTCAAAAGCCTGTAGGTTTGGTTTATTTGAATATTTATTATAAAGGGGAATATCATCCCTATAAATTGAATTTAATAGGCTCTCGGGAAAACATTCGAAAACGTGCCTCTCTTACAGCATTAAATGAAATAAGAAAATTGATTTCATAATTCTATTTCATTAATGCTTCTTCGTTTTCAACTGTGGGGTGAATGAAGACATTATAATCATTTATGGTTTCTTTGTTTATCAGGTTTACAAGCAGGTTTACTCCTTCCTTGGCAATTTGATTAAGATTAAAGCAAATTTTACAAGTATTTGGTTCTGTCTCACTACCTAAATAGGAGTACTCTGTGATAATTTTGGTATTTTCAAAAAAGCTTTTATTGGCTTTGATAGTAGGCAGAGCAAGTTTATATTGATTGTCATCTAAAAATATAATTAACTCCGGTGGTGTTTTATATCTTGTTATGATTTTATTAATTTCGGCTTCGTTGTTATAATCGGCTGTGTTAAAATCATATTTTTGAAAATAATGCTCTAAAACAATCCCGTGGATTTCTTCTTTTATATTGCTTTTTTCCATGTCGGTTTTAGGGCCTATGACGGAAATTTTGCGGAAATTATATTTTTTTATAAGTTTTTTTAAAGTTTGAAAAAATCTTTCCCAATTGATTAGAACGGTAGGCTCGGGACATGGGTAGGATTGTATGGCGTTTACTATGGGTATGTTCTTTCGCTTTAAAGAATATAAGTCTTTCATGTCCGGATAAACTGCTATAATGCCCGCAATATCCTTTATTTTATCCGTTAAGGTTTCTTCAAGAGTAAAACCGCTGTTGGCATAACAGATAGGGGTATATCCTTTTTTATATATTTCTTCTTTCAATAAATCTAAAAGTTTTCTGTAATTACTGTTTATGAGATAGGCAATGGTTTGGTTTGTTAATATGAGAATAGACTTTTTTTCTTTGCTGCTGAGAACATAGGAACCGCTACCATGGATGGTTTTCAGTATATGCTTGTCAGATAATTCTTTTATGGCACTGCGAACTGTTCCGCTTGATACTTTAAACATTTCTTTGAATTGGTATTCGGAATATATTTTTGTGCCTTCTTCCCATTTTCCACTGCTTATTTGATCCATTATAAATTTTACGATTTGTTCTTTTTTCATAGTTTTTCACCTAATTTTATTATACCACAATCCCACTTTTTTTGTCAAGTTATCTAAATAACTTTAATTTTATATCTGTATAAATTTATAAGTAAATTATATATTAATCAAAAGATTTTTATATAAAATGTTTAAAAAATAAAGCGAAAAACCTTAAACTTATTTAAATAACTTAATAAAAAGACCACAAAAATCTGTTTTTTATCTAAATATCTTTTTTTTAAAAAGTTAAAAAAAACTTGATTTTTCCCTATCTTTTTTTTAAAAAAAGTGGTATAATATAAATGTAAGGACAAAAAACCTTATAAAAACAAATTCAAAATTTAGGAGGATCATACAATGATCAAAAAAGGTTTCACCTTAATCGAGTTATTGGTTGTTATAGCAATTATTGCTATTTTGGCAGCCATACTTTTCCCGGTTTTCGCTCAAGCAAGAGAGAAAGCAAGACAGACAACATGTTTATCCAACTTAAAGCAACTTGGAACTGCCTTGATGCTGTATGTTGACGATAACCATGAAACATACCCACAGGCCAGAATCGCCGGATTTTACAGCTGGAACATTAGATTATTCCCATATGTAAAATCTAACGGTGTATTCTTATGTCCTTCTTCTTATGCAGATTATAGCGGACTTGACTTTTCCAACTACAACGGTATTAGTGCTAACTATAGTGCTAACACAAGTGTTATGGGGGATGATTTAGGCGTTAAAGCTGCAAGAGTAAAAAGCCCTTCAAATGTTATTGCAATATATGAAGCTTCTTACTACATTATGGATCCCGGGGCTAACTTATGGAACGGTCTTTACAGTTGTTGGCTTCCGGGTGCAGGACTTGCCGGTGCTTCTGCAAGCACACACAGTTCATCTCCTTTAAAGAGTTTATCAGGAGATGCTTACCAAGACTTTATGAACGGTCGTCACAATGAAGGTATTAACATTTGTTATGCTGACGGTCACGCTGCATTTGAAAAGAGTGCAACAGTATACGGTTGGGCACAATTAGCCACCAAGAACCCATTCAAGAAAGAAACTTGGTAAAACCTAAAGTGTGTTTTTTTAAAAGACGATAGGTCTTCTATCGTCTTTTTTTATAATGTTAAGGAGATTGTTTTGAAAAAAATATTCTTACTGTTTTTTTTAACTCTTATTACTGTTATTTCTTTTTGTCAAGAAAAAACTATGGTAGAACTAAATCCTGATTTTGAGGATCATATTATTAGTGCCAAAAGAACTTATAACAGAAGAAGTTTTGAATATCAAAAGAATACGCAAGCTTTGGTTTTATTTCATTTTTCTGATGTTCACGGAGATAAAGTTGAGTTAGAAAGATATGTGGCTTTTCTTAAACATTATGAAAAATATTTTGATGATGCTATATGCACCGGAGACATGGTAAACGGTTCTGCCATTGAAGGCTTTGACTTTTGGGAGCAGGTAAAAGGAGCAGAAAAAATCCTTTTCATTATAGGTAATCATGATTATTTGCGAGATCATGCCAATTGGGATTGGAATGACAAATTAAATTCAAGAGAATTGTATGACTTATATTTTTCTAAGTATATAAAGAATTGGGGGGTGACATATAAAGAAGGGGATTCTTATTGGTATAAAGATTATGATGCCAAGAAAGTGAGACTTATAGGTTTAAATTGTGCTTTGCGAAAGAAGGAAGAGGAAGAGCAGGTCAGATGGTTTATTGATTGTCTTAAAGGTGCCAAAGAAAAGGAACTTAATGTTTTGGTTGCATATCATTATGACCCCTACCATTGTGTGCAAATAGAGTGTAATTTTACAGACCTTAATCATTATATTGATCATTCCGGCGGAGATGATATTTCCGCTTATCAAAAAGCTATAGAAGATTTTAAAGCACAGGGCGGAAGTTTTATCTGCTTTATAGGTGGTCATTTACATTGGGAACAATTTGCATATAATAAAGATTTTCCGGAACAGTTATTTTATAATATTGAAGCAACAAACCGACAACAGAGTTTAGAATTTGGTAATGTTCCCAGAGTAGACGGAAGGCGGAGTCAAGACCTTGCTAATGCTTTGGTTATTGATACTACCTTAAATCAATTAAAATTGATAAGAATTGGAGCTAATGAAACAAGTAGCTTAATTCAAAGAAATGGGATAGTTATTGACTATAAAACTTTTAAGATTATAAGTCAATTTTAATAATAATATTCTAAAAAGGGATAAAAGGAGATTGTTATGGTAAGGATTACTGCATTATTTTGCTTATTGGTAATATGTTTCTGTGTTTCTTGTTCTGCTGATAACACTACTCTCAAAAACAAGAATATAGAGCTTGATTTTTCTGTAAATAACAATGTAGTTTCTTTAGAACAAGTGACAAATGTGAAAGATATGGTTTCCTATATTGCCAAACCGGACCCGGAATATAGCATTTGGACTTTTTCTTGTAAAAAGACCAAAGACTATGCCGGTGAAGAGATAAAACTCACCCCGGATTTGGCTGAAAAACTTGACATTAACAAAACCCCGGATACCATAACTTTTTTGTGGAAAAATGTAAAAACTGAGGATATGGCCTCCGGTTTTGATGTGACTTGCACAGTAAATATAAAAGACGAAAACTCTTATTGGGATATAAACATTTCCGAAAACCCCGATTATGGTCTGTGGGATATAGTTTTCCCAAAAATACCCAATATAGAAAATGTGACCAATAAAATAATCTTGCCCAGAAGCGGTGGCTCTCTTGAAAAGAATGTCCACGGTGGTTTGGATTTGGATTATCCGGGGCTTCCCGCCACAATTCAACTATCCGGAGTTACGGACGGAAAGGATTGTTTATATCTATGTCCCGAAGATTTAAACGGTAATTTGAAAGTTTTCTCTTTTAAATATCCAAATCCCGATTATTTCAGATACTATGTGACCAATAAACCCGCAAATATGGGTTTGGGAAACACTCCCTATAAACAAGATTACAAATTTAACATGGCTGTTCTCTGTGGTGATCACTATGACGCCTGTAAAAAATATAGGAAATGGGGAATAGAAAACAATTTTGCTCCTTTCTCTATGGGATTAATTGAAAACAGAAAGGAACTTCCCCGTTGGTGGAAAGATAACTGTGTATGGATTCAATACGATGCCCCCTCTTCTGAATTCTGCGGAAAAAACGCCGGAGAGACCATATTTTTTGAAAATGCCAAGTCTGCCGTTAAGTTTTTGGATACACCTGTAATCATTCATTTATATTGGTGGTCTCAAAATCGCTTTGATACTCATTATCCTAATATGCTTCCTGCTCTGTCCTATATTAAGCCTCATTTGGATGAATTAAAAGCCATGCCCGGAGTTAAAATAATGCCCTATACCAATGCTCTTTTGACCGATGTCAAAAATTCCGATTATTACAAAGAATATGGGGATGATATGTTGGCGATTAAGCCTGACGGGTCAAAATATGGATCTGAATTCAGTAATGATTTCTCTTGGAATTTGGAAGCCTGTCCCAACGGATCTTACTCCAAGGCTTATAATGAAGAGATTAAAAAGGTTATGAAAGAGCTTGACTTTGATGTGGAGTATTATGACCAAATGTGTGCCGAAGCTCCAAGACTTTGCTTTAATTCTTTACACAAGCACCCTTTAGGTGGGGGAAAAGTATGGGCTGACGGATATAAGGCTTTAATAGAAAGAAACAGAAAAGACCTGTCAGAAATAAAGGGGGCTTATGTGCCTTGCACAAGTGAATCATCCCTTGAAGCATATCCCGTTGACGGTTGGCTCCGTTGTAATGAAACCTTCCCCACCTTAGAAAAAGAGCCTATGACAAGTTATATCTATTCCGGTTATGTTATGTCCTTCGGTGACAGGTATTATGACGATGAATGGACCACAGATGACAGTTTGCCCGCCATAAATAAGACTGCGTCCTCTCTTTGTAAAGGTATTCAGTTAGGTTGGAATATGGGTGGAGGTTGGCGAACCATAACTCTTGAAAATGAGAAAAACGAGTTTGAAGCCTATCCTAAATTCGGAAAGTATTTCAAAGATTGTGTGGACGCCAGAACTTCCGCAAAAGAATACTTTAATTTGGGCGAAATGGTGAGAAAGGTCACCTTTAAGGAAGAGATGCCCACTAAGAATATTCTGTGGCATATTTGGGGATTTAAATATCAAGAGGATTTCCCTTTGGTGCGAACCTGTTCTTATCATTATAAAGGAAAGACTATGGTTTGTTTTGCTTCCATAAGTGACAAAGAAGTGGAATTTAGCTGGAAAGCCAAGGCAAAGGATTTGAATTTAAAGGATAAAAAGAATTACAAGATTTCACAAATCTATCCCACCAAAAAGAGCATATCAAATAAATCCCTTGGTGGAAAGGTGAAAATGAATCCCTTTGAAGTGAAGATTTTGATAATTGAATAAGGATTATAAATTGGATAGTATTATTGACGGAACAGAATGGACAGGTGCTTATTGGGATCATAAAAATCACGGTAACCACAGAGCCAAAATACTTGTGGAAGATGCAAGTGAATATAGCAAACTTATAATGAAATGGCGTCGTGGAGACAAGCACCCGGAAAACCATTATTTAATAATTGAATTTGAAGACGGCAGACAGACTAAGGATTATTGTCCCATAGACATTAACAACGAATTTGCTCATATTGTCTTTAAACCTGAGTATGGATGCGGAATATATTATATTTACTATTTGGCTTTTGAAGACTACGGAGATTATGACGACAGTGTTAAAATGAAATATAATAATTTTCTTTTTGACCCTTCCGCAACTTCAAAAGAAGCCTATAAGCACAAAACTCTCCCAAAAGCCAAATGTTTGGCATTTGAATACAGAGAAACTCCCTCTGACTTAGGCTTTAATTCCTTTTTTCCCATGGAAGTTATAGCAACCTTTGAAGAAACCTATAGCATAAAGAAAAAGAACAAGAAAGAACCCTTTCTTCTCTATTATGAAGATGGATATCATCCCATTAAAATGGTAGACAATATCCCTTACAGATGGGTGGATAAAACTCCCAATTCAAGTATTATTATAAAGGCAAGACCCGGTGAGTATAAGGTTTTTCAGCTGGGTTTGTTTGCCACAAAAGGTGATCTTAACAATATAAAAGTAGCTTGTAATTTGGACCAAAGTTTCAATATGACTTGCTTTAATACAGAGGGAATAGATTATAAGGGAGAATACTTTACAAAAGAGATATCCTTGAGTAAAGATAAGGTTCAAGCTTTGTGGTTTGGTATTGATATACCAAAGGATATAAAAGGAGAGTTTAAGGGTAATATAGAAGTTTCTTGTGGCGATGATGTGGTAAATTTGAATCTTTCTCTTAATGTGGAGGGAGAGCCTGCAAAAGACAGGTTTGAGGATATGAGATCTCATTCTCGAATAGCTTGGATAAATGACACCACAGGCAATGAAGATGTAGTAATTCCTCCTTATAAAGAAGTGGAAACCAAAGAGAATGTTATTTCTATTTTAGACAGAGAGATAAAGCTAAACGATTTGGCTCTTCCTATGAGTATTAAGAGCAGAGATATTGAAATACTTGCCAAAGAGGTTTCCTTTCCCTTAGGTGAGAATTTAAAGGTTTCTTCTTTTGAAAATGTTAAGCAGGGAAAGTCCTTTGTCACTTATGTGTCAAACTTTGAAAGTGACTTCTTTGTGGGAAGCACTACCACTGTGGCTGAATTTGACGGTTGCGTGGACGTGTCTGTAAAACTGAAAGCCAAGAAAAATATCTCCTTTGATAACCGATTAAAAGTCCCTTTACGAAAAGAAATATCAACATATCTCATGGGATACGGAAAACAGGGGGGATACAGAACAAGAGATATAGAGTGGAAGTGGAAAGAATGTCAAAAGAATAATATGGTTTGGATAGGGGATGTGGATTGCGGTCTATATCTTGAACTTCGAGATACCAAAGACACTTTTGATATGTATTATAATATCACTTGGGGAAACCCTCCCTCTTGGTATAATGAAAACCTTGGTGGAAGCAGAGTGTTTGAAGAGGGTGACAGGGTTGTCATAAATGCCTACACAGGCGAGAGAGATTTTGCCAAAGGTGAACAGATAGAGTTTAATTTCAGATTTCTTATAACCCCCTTCCATAAAATAGACCCTAACCATTGGGATTTGACTTATGTTTATCATGGCAAAAACAAAGACGCCAACTATGCCCACGAACATCACATGTCTTATGAATATCCCTTTATCAATTATCCTCTTTTCCATAAGGATATTTTAAAAGAAAAATTTGAAAAGTATTTGAAAGACTTTAAGGGAATTAACATTTATCACACAGTTCGTGAAATAACAACTCATCTGCCGGAGATCTATATGTTTGCAAGTTTGGGAGAGGAGATCTTTGAACATGAACACAGTTTAAAGGGCAGTCAAAAAGAGATGTTTCTCATTCATTACGGTGGAAAGTCACCTTGGGTCAGAGAACACTTGCACTTTGATTGTCACCCGGAATTTATAGGTAAAATCCATTCATGGGGCGGGGTGGACCCGGCAATTCACACAAACGGACTCTCAAGAATTGCCAATTTCTATATTAAAAGTATAGAGTATGGAATGAAAGTTTTGCCCTATGACGGAGTGTATATAGACAGTATTAACACTGACCGCAGAACCATGAAGAGGCTTTGCAGAGTGCTTTATAAGGAGAAGGGTTATCACAGAATTAATTTCCATGGATATAATATGTATAACCTTTTTAACACACAGGTTTCCCCGGCTTTAACTTATATGGAACATATGCCCTATTTTTCAAGCCTTTGGTTCGGAGAGGAATTTGAATATGACCTTGGCCCCGATTATTGGTTGGTGGAATGTAGCGGAATTCCCTTTGGTTTGACAAGTGAAGAATTATATTTTTCCAATATTTTAAACGAATATAGGGGAATGCTTTTCGGAATGGGTTCAAGGATTTATGAGAATGCTTCTTATTTGTGGAGATTTTGGAAAGAATATAAAATTGAAGAAAGCACCATGATAGGCTGGTGGGATAAGGATTGCCCTGTGAAAACCAATAATGAAAAGGTTCTTGCCACTTGCTATAAAAAGAAAAATGAGGCTTTGATAGCAGTTGCCACTTGGTCTGATAAAGATGAAAAGATAAAGATAGAAATAGATTTTGACAAACTTGGTATTGATAAGGATAACTCAAAAATAACATTGCCTCAAATTGAAGGTTTCCAAGAAGCCAAGGAATACCCCACAGATCATGAATTTGTAATCAAACCTCGTGGTGGTTTTATGGGAATAGTAAAGTAATTTGTTAATGTGATTTTAGGATCTTCCTAATATGTTTTTTGCTCTGCCGTATGGCAGAGCTTTTTTAATGGTTATAGTTTGTGCATTTTGCATTAAAAACTATTTTTTTAACACTTCTTCGTTTATAATCTCACATTTTAGGAATATGTTAAACAAGTCAATATAATCTTTATTTATGAGTTTAAGCAATAGGTTTACAGCGTTGTCGCTGAAATCCTTAATGTTATAGGAAAGTCTGCATATTTTATATTTATCGGGATAGACTTCATCGTTGTTGCTATGGGTGATGATTTTGGAAGGGGTGATGATTTTTTCATATTCCGGAAATATGTTAAGGGCATTTTGGTAAAGGACATTGTGGAGGAATACAAAGCAATCCGGGGATTTCTTTATTTTGGAAAAGTCTTTATGGAGCTGATTGACAATATCAATACTTTTTTGAGATATTTCTATTTCGTAAACTTGGTATTGATCCTTAAAATACCTAAGCATTGCATAGTTTATAATATCTTGATTATGAAACAAAAACTCATACATTTTAAATGTAAAGAATACTATGTTTTTAAATTTATATTTACTTATAAGTCCGGTTAATTCTTTGTAAAAATATAAGTAATCAATTGCAATATTTGAATATCTGTCATTTAAAGTGTTTATGGTCACCTTGGGAGAGGAGAGCTTCTCAAAGAAATCAAAATCCGGTTTGGAAATATATATTATTCCGGCAATATCATCAATATTTAGGGTAAAATTGAAATCTATATGTTTAAAGTCTTTATTGAATTTCTTAAAATTTATATGTTTTTGATTATAAGTTTCAATATAGAGATATGGTACATAATTGTTTTGTGTTATTTTTTCTTTTAAAAGTTCAATAAGAATTTTGTTAAAATTCCCTAAGTCATTGGTTAAGGCTGTTTCGTTTACATGAATTATAATATAATTCTTTTTTAGATTAATATTTTCACTGATAAAAGTTCCGCTTCCTCTTATTCTGTAAATAATCCCCTGATTCTCCAAAATGCTTAAAGCTTCTCTTACTATGGCTCTGGATATTTTCAGATAGTAAGCAAAATCCGCTTCACTCATTATTTTTGAGTTTGGTTTATACTTCCCTGAGTTAATATTATCTTTTATATAATTTATAATTATATCTCTTTTTTCCATTTTTATTCTCCAAAAAATAGTCCGACAACTTTATTATAACATTTTTTAAAAATAATGTCAAATTACTTGACTTTTGTTGTTTTTTTGTGGTATAATATAAGTGTAAACAAAAGTTAGACAACCACAAAAAGTAGTCTGACTAATTTCTAAGGAGGATCATTAAGATGATCAAAATCAAAAAGGGTTTCACCCTAATCGAGTTATTGGTTGTCATAGCAATCATCGCTATTTTGGCAGCCATACTTTTCCCTGTGTTTGCACAGGCAAGAGAGAAAGCAAGACAGGCTAACTGCTTGTCCAATATGAAGCAACTTGGAACAGCCCTTGTGCTTTATATTGACGACTATGACGAGTGTTTCCCACCGGAAAAGATTGGAAACTTTGCATCTACCGATGCTATCTTTGGTGGAAACGCTTCTAACTATCCGGCATATCACTGGAGTAGTTACAAGACAAGAAACTGGACTGCTTCTTCAGGAAACTGGGCTGCCAATTGGTTTACGTGGGCCGACTGTATTTTTTCCTATGTTAAGAACGTAAATATGTATACATGTCCAAGTGTTCGAAAATGTTTATCTTATGGTTATAACATTAATTTGGAAAACGGTGATAACGGTGGAGTAGCATTGGCAGAATGTGTAAGTCCCGCATTATTGGTAGCCTTTACAGAAGCTTCAGTTGATGCTGCCGGTGGCGGAACTGTTTATATGACTTCTTTTCCTTATTTCTTATGTAATGGTGTAACAGAAGGATTTATATTTAATTATCCTCTTGTTAGACATAATGGCGGTTCTAACTGGACATTTTGTGACGGACACGCCAAATACTTTAAAGCAATGTCCGGTCCTATGCACATGTATAATGTTGGAGATGCCAATACATGGTGGGGTGGAACATCAGGTTATTGGGACAGAACTTCTTCAACAGAATAATATTGAAATAAAAATAAAAACAGGCATTTATATGCCTGTTTTTTAAAAGGAGATTTAAATGAAAAAGCTTATTGTTATTTTTGTATTGCTCTTAACATTTGCTTTGTATGGTTGTTCCTTTGGTTTTCAATGGCAAAACTCTCTTAAGCCTAAGGGAGAAAATATCACAATACAATTAACGGATAAAAATAATAATCCCATACCTATCATTTATCCTGTTAAGTTTACGGAAAAAGAACAAAAAGCCGCCGAAACTCTTCAAAAGTATATAAAAGAAATTTACGATATTGAGCTTCCCATAATAGAAGAACACAAACTTACGGGCACTAATTTTATTAGTGTGGGAGATACAAAATTATACGAAGGTTTACGAAATACTTTTGAATTTAACAAAGACGGTTGTTCTATTTTGGATAAAAATAATAACCTATATTTACAAGGGGGAAAGGGTAGCGGATTAATAAATGCCGTTTATACTCTTCTTGAAGAAGATTTGGGCTGTAGATTTTGGGACAGAGAAAACAGAGAGTCTGTTCCTAAGATTAAAACCAAAAAACTCTCTTTCGTTCCCAGAAATTACAATCCTCCATTCATAACTAGAGATCCCTTTAATTATGAGAGATTGAACGGGGAATATATGGAGAAGAATAAAATTCATGGTTATTCCTCCTACGGTTTTGTTCACACTTCTTGGATGTATATACCTCAAGGTTGGTTTGAAATGCACCCGGATTGGTATGGAATGATAAATGGAAAGCGAAAGCCGGAACAGTTATGTTGGAGCAACCCGGAAGTTATAAACGAAGTTGAAAAGAATTTAAGAATATATATGGCAGCTACAAATGACGATAGTTATCATATATCACCTATGGATGGTGTGCCTCTTTGTGACTGTCCAAAATGTAATGAATTGGACGAAAAAGAAGGCACAAAAGCCGCTACCTTGATAAAAGCTTTAAACACAATTTGTGAGAGAGTTGAAAAGGATTTCCCGGACAAAAAAATAATGACTTTGGCATATAACGATTATTATGCTCCTCCAAAAACCATTAAACCTCACAAAAACCTTATTATCCAAATATGTTCCGACCATGCGGATTGGGTATATCCCTATCTAACCTATGACGAGACGGATTATTTCCTAAGCGGACTTAAAAAATGGATATCAACAGGTTGTGAAACCATAACTTGGAATTACACCCTTGATTTTGACCATTTCTTAATGCCTTATGCCAATTATCAAAAAGTTGCCAAGGATTTGAAAATTTTAAGAAATTGTGGTGTGACGGATGTTTTCCTGCAAGGAAACTATTTGCCCGGTATTCAGAGTGATGGATATATGAAAACTTGGGTTTTTTCCAAACTTATGTGGAACCCGGATTTAAATGTTAAAGACTTAAAGAAAGATTTTATTTACGGATACTACGGAAAAGCCGCAAAGCCCATAATGGAATATGAGAATATGCTGGATGATTTGTATATCAAAAACCACAAAAACTTAGTTGTTCATCCAAAAGAAGAATATAAACACTCCGAAAACCCACTGATTCTTGAGGGTGGAGCTTGTTGGGCTGATGAAGAACTCTATACCAAAGAGTTTGTGGAAAAATCTATGGTCCTTATGGACAAAGCTTTGAGTTTGGCAGATAATGAGGAAACCAAGAAAAGAGTTTTGGCTTTCAGAACTTCCGTTATATATCTCTATCTCGGAAAGCATTTGGGATTTCTCAATTGGGAGAACAAACTGACCAAGGGCGATTTTGACCCTGAAAAGAAAGAATATTACAGAAAATTGACCAAAGAGTTGTATGATACTTTGACTGATTTAGAATTGACCTGTGTTGCCGAAACCAACCCCAAAGAAAATGTAGATAAATATATAAATAAATTCTATGAAATCATAGACAACGACGGTAGTGAAGCTAAGTAATCGGAAAGCATTGAGTTTTTCTAAAAATCCCCACAAAAAAGGGGATTTTTAAATATTTGTATAAATTTCAATAATATGATATAATATTTTTAGAAATACAAAGAATAAAGGTATTACCATGCAATTTATAGAAGATTTTATTCAAAATCAAGGGGCTTTTTCAAGGGTGCCCGACATAAAGGTTAAGAGCCATGAAGAAGCATTTAATGTTTTCGGTTATAATTTCCGAGATGACTTTGATCATCCCATAGGGACTCAAACTCAAAGATTTGATACAAGCCTCTACGCTCACGCTCCTTCAAAGATTGTCATTGATGTTAAAGACTTTTCAAAAATGTCCTTCTATCCCGGTATTATATTTGTTGACAATGTTCCGAAAGAGGCATGTGTTTTTGATTATCAATTTACGGTTTTAGGGGACGGAGAAGAGATTTATCTATCTCCCGTTTTGCGTTCTGACAGTGTAAGCCCTTTTGTGGAACTAAACATTCTAAAATACTCTGAAATAACTCTTTTAGCAAAATGTTTGGATAATAAAGAGGCGTTTGGAAACATATTCTGGGGAGATTTGTGTTTCACTACCAAGGATGGGGAAAAAGTTTTTGCGGGAGAGCCGGAGAACAAGAATTTCTTCTCTTTCAAATATAACGGAGTTTCAAGTGACGAGCTTTTGAAAAAGTGGGAAAAGACCTTCAAAATAGTTAATTTAGGCCCTGTCACAAGATATGTGACAGAGTGGACAGATCCGGAAACCAAGTTTGTCTGCATTATTGAAATGCATAAGTATGAAGGATTTTCCAACTATTGGTGGAACTTAAAATTTGCCAATAGGGGAGATAAAAACTCCTACATTCTTTCCGAAGTAAAATCCATAGATTATGAATTTGAATCTTATAAAGAAACTCTTGTTAACCACGCCTTAGGTTCCACATTTTCCGCAACTGACTTTCAGTCTGTAACGGAGCCTGTGAAGGATAAGATTCACGTTGCTACCACCGGAGGACGTTCCAGTGAAGGTGCATGGCCTTACTTCCGAATAGAAAACCCGGGCTCCGGTTATCTCATTGCTATGGGTTGGTCCGGTCAGTGGTATTGTGATTTTATAAAAACTCCCAAGGGAATTAAGTGTGTGGGTGGTGTGGAAACCTTTGCCTCTCTTCTCTATCCCGGTGAAGAAATTAAAATGGCTTCCATTAATATAATGCCATATGAAGGCACAACTGAAAAAGCTCACAATGTTTGGAGAGATTTTATTCGTAAATACAACACTCCCGGGGGAGAGGACATTCGTGTTCCCGTATGTGTAGGTGCTTGGGGAGCTATGTATGCCGATAAACACAGAGAAGCTGTAGATTATGTTGTAGATAAAGAAGTGGGTGTTGATGTTTATTGGATAGATGCGGCTTGGTATGGTGAACCTGAAGGACACTGTATTACAGCTTGGGAGCCCGGTTGGGGTGAACAGAGAGGAAACTGGTATGAAAACCCGGTTGCATATCCTGAGGGTTTTGGTCCCGTGACGGATAAAGTTCATGAAAGAGGTTTAAAATTCCTTCTGTGGTTTGAAATGCAGTCAGCTCGTCCTAATACTCAACTGACTAATGAACACCCGGACTGGTTTATTAAAAAAGTTATTCGTGAGGGTAAAGAAGAAGATATCATTGATTGGCAATTTAATATAGGTGACGACAAAGCCTGTGATTGGCTTATAGATTTTATTGATGAAAAGATAAAGAAGTGGAAAATCGACTGGTATAGAGAAGATTTTAACACTAACCCTCTACCTTATTGGCAATATATGGATACTCTTGATAGGGACAGAGTGGGAATGACGGAAGTTAAATGTGTTGACAATTATTGGAGATTTTGGGACACTCTTATAAAAAGAAATCCCGGCCTTATGATTGATAACTGTGCCAGTGGTGGAAGAAGACTTGATATAGAAATGATAGGCAGAGGAGTTGCCCTTTGGCAAAGCGATTATCAGTGTTATTCCAAGGTGGATTATATGGGCATACAGTCACAGAATATGTGTTTGAATTTGTGGTTGCCTTATCATACCGGAGGAAATGTGGCAACGGATAATTGGGGTTATCGTTCTTGCCTATCCACAGGAACACAGGTTAATCTTATTCCGGGAAATTGGAATGAAGATCACCCCTTGGAATTTTGTGAGGAAAATACAGCTTTTGTTAAAGAAAGGATAGAGGAATACAGAGAAATAGAAGATGCCTTTTACGGAGATTATTACACCCACGCCTTTGCGGGTATTGACCACAGGGGCTGGAATGTATATGAAATGGTAAAGGATGACAGGGGTTTCGTTATGGCTTTCAGAGGTGAGGATTCTGTGTTCAGTGAAGTGTCATTGAAACTAAAAGGAGTTGATCCGGAAAGTGATTATGAATTCACCGACATGGACACGGGAGCCGTCTTCACCCAAAAAGGCGGAGAGATTTTAAGGATAGTTTCTCAAAAGTCGAAAGAAAGTAGGTTGATAAAGTATAGAAAGTTGTAAATATAAAATCACAAATCCCTAAAAATTTTCTAATTTTTTGCTTAACGAAATAACTATTGACTTATCTTCTTGACATTCGTTCGTCTTGAAACAAAATCCTAATGGCGTTCGCCTTATGCTTTTGTCCCAATACTCACTCTTTACAGTCGATGACGTCAATACGTTATTTCTTGCAAAAAATTGATTATTTTTGTCCTTTGTGATTTTATATTTAGGCTTCGTTATGGGTTTCAGAGGTGAGGATTCTGTGTTCAGTGAAGTGTCATTGAAACTAAAGGGATTAGATCCCCAAAGTGACTATGAAATAACCGATAAAGATACAGGGAAGGTCTTTGTTCAAAAAGGAAGTGATATGTTAAAGATTAAATCCCAAAAGCCTCGTGACAGCAGGCTTATTACTTACAGAAAATTATAAAGGGCATTAGCCCTTTTTTTTATTATTATATAATTGCTTATGAGTGGAAAAAAAGTCAAAAATGTGGTATAATAATTATGTGTAAGTTGTAAGTGTAATAATATTATATGGAGAGAGAAAATTGGTTAAGATTGCAGTGCCAAAGGGTTCCTTACAGGAATCAACCTTTGCTTTATTTAAAAAAGCCGGGTGGAACTTTTCTGTTTCTTCCCGCTCATATACACCCACCGTTGACGATGACGAATTGGAAGCTATTTTGCTCAGAGCTCAAGAGATACCCAGATATGTGGAAATGGGAGTTATTGATTTTGGTATCACAGGCTATGACAATGTTTGTGAATGTAATGCAGACGTGGTTGAAGTTTGTGAACTTATCTACTCAAAAGCTACCAGCAAGCCCTATAAATGGGTTCTTGCAGCTCCAAAGGATGGAGAAATTAAATGTGCTCAAGATCTTGAGGGTAAGAGAGTTGCCACAGAGCTTATGAACGTGACCAAGAGATATTTTAAGGACAAAGGGGTTAATGTTTCAGTAGAATATTCCATGGGGGCAACAGAAGTTAAGGTGCCTAATCTTGTGGACGCTGTTGTGGAAGGAACAGAAACAGGCTCAACTCTAAAAGCTCACAACTTAGCTATTTTAGATGAGATTTTGGTGTCCACCACACGTCTTATTTGTAATAAAGAAGCCTGGGCAGTGCCTGAAAAGAGAGAAAAAATAGAAAATATAGCTATGATGCTTAAGGCTGCCTTGGAAGCAGAAACCTTGGTGGGACTTAAAATGAATGTGGAAAAGAAGGACTTAAAAGAAGTTTTGTTAATTTTGCCTTCATTAAAGAACCCTACAATTAATAATTTAAGTGATGACAGTGGTGTGGCTATTGAAATCATAGTAGACCACAAAAAAGTCCGTGATCTGATTCCTGCTTTAAAGAGAGCAGGTGCCAGCGGAATTGTGGAATACCCATTAAGTAAAGTAATATATTAATATGATAGGTTATTTAAACGGAACAGTAATCCTTCAAGAAGAGGATTTTATTATTGTAAATGTTAATGGAGTGGGGTATAAGGTTTTTGTCCCAAAGGCTGACCGTATTTTAGGACAGAATATAGAACTCTTTGTCACCACATTCTTTAAAGAAAAAGAAGAAAATATAATATTATTCGGTTTTTCCACAAGATTTGACCAGCAAGTTTTTGAGATTTTGTGTGAGGCCAACGGTCTTGGCCCCAAAACTGCCTTGAAGTTTTTGTCTTCCATGACGGGACAGGAAATAGCAAATGCCATGGTGACCGGAAATGAAATGCTTCTTACCACCATTCCCGGAGTCAGCTCCAAAAAGGCTCAAAAGTATATTCTTGAGCTTAAGGATAAGTTTGCTGCTTTACCTGTGGATATTACCCTAAAAACAGGGCCCGTTGCCACATTTAAGTTGGATGCAGTGGACGCTCTTGTGGCTCTCGGATATAGCAGAATTCCTGCCCAGAGAGCAGTGGACCAAGTTGTTTCCGAAAGTGATTTGAAAGATGTTAACAAGATAATAACAAAAGCATTATCTTTATTAAGTAAGAATTTATAGGTATATTTTGAAAGAAGAAGAAAGAATTGTCACTCCCTATATAATGCCGGAGGATACAGAATATTCCCTTCGTCCTCGTCGTTTCAGTGAACTTATAGGAAGAGATAAAATAGTATCAAATTTACAGATATATATTGAAGCTGCAAAGTCAAGAGGGGAATCTCTTGACCACGTTTTGTTATACGGACCTCCGGGACTTGGAAAGACTACTCTTGCTCTTATTATTGCCAACGAAATGGAAGTCCCTTTAAAATCTACCTCAGGACCTGCCATAGAAAAGCCGGGAGACCTTGCCGCTATCCTAACCAATCTTGAGCCAAACAGTGTCTTATTTATAGACGAAATTCATAGGCTTAACAGAAGTGTGGAAGAAATTCTCTATCCCGCTATGGAAGATTATCAACTGGATATTATTGTGGGTAACGGACCCAGTGCAAGGACTCTTAAAATAGACCTGCCTAAATTTACACTTGTGGGAGCTACCACAAGAGCGGGAATGATTTCTGCTCCTTTGAGAGGCAGATTTGGAATAAGTCATATATTTGATTTTTATGATGTGGATAGTTTGGCAACCATTGTGACAATGTATTGCGAAAAATTAGGTGTAAAGATAGACAAAGACGGTGCTGCCGAGATAGCTTCCCGTAGCAGAGGCACTCCGAGAATAGCTATAAGAACTTTAAAAAGAGTTAGAGATTTCGCACAGGTTAAAGGTGACGGTGTAATTAATCTTGAAATAGCAAGAGAAGGTCTTAAAAGATTGGAAATAGACGAAGAGGGCCTTGACGAGGGAGACAGAAAGCTTCTCGATATTATAATAAACAAGTTTAACGGCGGACCCGTGGGGCTTAATACTCTTGCTTCCGCTATTGGTGAAGAGCCGGATACAATAGAAGATGCTCACGAGCCTTACCTTATTCAAAAAGGTTATATTCAAAGAACTGCAAGAGGAAGAGTTGCAACAAAGTTGGCATACAACCATTTGGGAGTGGCTGTGCCGAGAGAACTTTCCTTGTTTGATGATAATCCTTAGGGAGATTGATTATGTATAATATGGATACGGAACAGGGGCAGATGATGTCTTTCCTTTGGGAAATGCTCTTAGAGGGTGAATACTCTGATGCAGCAACCTTAGCAAAGCAAATGCTCTTAGATGACCCAAATAATAAAGAAGCCATAAGTGTTCTTGCTGTGGTATACGAAAGAATGGCAGACGCCTCACGAGATGGGGGAGATGAAGAAAACGAAAAGGAATTTTTGCGAAAATCCCTGTCTGCTTATCTTAAACTTTTGGCTTTGGATCCGGACTCTGTTGCGGAGAAAATAAAAGCGGATAAAATAAGAAGAAGGCTTAATGGTGACCCTAAGGAGCTTAACGAAGATTATCTCAAAACCAAGTGGTCGGATATTAAGGAAAAACTAAAAGTCTTCTATAATGAAAAATTAGCGGATTACCCTGTGGCAAAGTGGCTTAAGGTAGCCATTGTTGTGGTGCCTGTTCTTATTTTAGCTTTTGTGGGTATAGGTCTCTATGCCAAATACAACAGAGAAATACAAGAAATTGAAAATACTCCTCGGAGCACAGAATTTTCACAAAATTCTAACTTAAACCCAGCATATCAAGACAATATAGGCACATACCAAGGTCCTACGGACAATATTTATATAGAAAACGATAATGCCAAGGCTGAGAGAGCTGAAAAGGAACTTGAAGAGCAGTATAATAGACAATTAGCTCAAACTCCTCCCGCTCAAACCGGTGTGGTTCGTTCCACTCCGGAGCGCAGAATAGCCCATGGTTCAAGTCAGAATAATAACTATTCCGCATATGATCAGAACCAAATACAATCCCCCAATCAAGGTGTAAAACCTTTAAAATTACCTTGGACAGAATTGGAACTGAAACAAACGGAAGGTTCTTCCTCCGAAAAGGATAAGGCTGACTCAAACATAAATACAGATTTGAGTGATAAGAGTAAATCCGGGGAGCGAGTGGTTTCCTCTCCCACTCCAAAATCTACTTCTTCCGCCACAATGAAAAGGGCTGACGCACTTCTTGATAAGGCTTTAAAGGAACAGAACAGCGGAAACAGGGAAGAGGCTGTTCGTGCCGCCAAGGAAGCCAAAAGTTTATATAATGAAGAAATACAAACAGGCTCAAGTTCCAGACGAGCTCGGGCAAATATAGAAACCGCAGATACGATTATAGGTAATAATTAATGAAAAGATTTTTTGCTATAATAATATTTACACTCCTCACAGTATGTGTCTTTGGTGAGGATATGCCCCTGTGTTTAATATATCCCGGAGAACTTTTGGGGGAAGCCACAGAGGAAGACCAAAAACTTGTCATTGATACACTTAAAACTTATCTCAACAAAAGTGATAAGGTGGAGTCTATTGTCTATAGTGTGGAGATGCCCAGCGTCCTTCTCCTTGTTAAGGAAGAAAAACTGACTTCCGAGGAGACTTCTCTTTCCGCTTCCATTGATGAAAAGATTAAAGTGGGTAAAACCTTAGGTTATAACTTTGTTTTCTTGCCGGAGATTAACAGGGATACTCAAGTTTTTGAGGTAAACCTAAATGTTTACGATCTTCAAAAGAATACTATGGCTTCCTATGGTGCCACTACCAGAAGTAACGGAAAGAGTTTTGCCGCCGATGTGAACAGTGCCATGAGTGGTATAACTATTCAAGTTTTAAAAGATATATTCAATGAAACTCCTTCCTTTAATTCCAAGAAAGATGAAGAAAATCGAAAAGAAGAGCAAATAGACCTGACAGAACTTAGTGCCAAGGATTTGGTAAAGTTAGGAGATAAGGAATTAAAGAAAGAAAATATTACCCAAGCGATTTTTATTTATACAAAAGCCATTGACAAAGATCCGGATAATCCGGAACTTCGCCTTAAACTTGCCGACGCTTATTTTAAGAAGCAAATGTATAAGGACGCTCTCGATCAATATTATAATGCCATAAATATGGGTTATAGGGGAGAGGATACTTATAAACTCAAACAAAAGTATGAGTCAAGGGTTCGAGCCGACGATTATGTAAAACCTGTGGAAGAGATAAAGCAAGAAATAGCTCAGAAGGAAGGGGATGTGGTTCTTTCTCCTCCTAAGCTTACCAGTCCCGCAAGTGAATTTAACAAACAAATAGAAAGTGCTCTTGTAATAGGTGACAACCTTTGGAAAAGCGGAAAGACTGAAGAAGCTCTGAAAGCCTATACGGAAATAATTCAGAAATATCCTTTTGATTACAGAGCTTACGAGAGAATGTGTATTGTATATGCTAACGAAACTCGTTTTTCCGACAGTGCCGGGGTTTTGAGAGTTTTGCAAGACAGAAAAATAGATTACAGTAATGTGGCAGTTGTGGGCAGAGTAAATACTCTATCTGCCATTATTAGTGCCTATTATGTGAGAATGATAGGGGACCTTAAAGGTATTAAGGAATATATTCTTGCCAATGAAGGGAATCAAGATTTGTTGGTGGAATTAAAAATCAAAAGTGATAAGATTTACGAAAGCATGGAACTTATCAATACTATGGGACGTCAAAGCAATTCATATTTATTGACTAACCTAAAACTAACGGGAAACTTGATTAATTCCGCCATTTCTTCTTTGATGGATTTTGTGGAAGTAGGTGACCTTGATGCTGTAAATTCTGCGGACAATTTCCTTAACCAAGCGGAAATCAGAACGAAACAGATAAAGTATTAGATGAAAAATGCATAATGCAAAATTAAATGCAGAATGTGAAATAGTCACCCCCCCCTAACCCCGGGTTGTTGGCTTAGGTTAGTAGGCTTCTATCGTAAATTTGCAATTCTATGCAAATTTACTCCTGACCACCCACCGGCTTCGCCGGTCCCCCCTCCTTGAAAGGAAAATTGCGGATGCAATTTTCAGTTCAAAGAGGGTGAATCTAACTACTTAGGCTTTTCGGGA
>JAFSVJ010000057.1 GCA_017445025.1 Abditibacteriota bacterium
AAATTTGCAATTCTATGCAAATTTACTCCTGACCACCCACCGGCTTCGCCGGTCCCCCCTCCTTGAAAGGAAAATTGCGGATGCAATTTTCAGTTCAAAGAGGGTGAATCTAACTACTTAGGCTTTTCGGGAACCCTTGGTAGGGGAGGGAAGAAATAAGTTCAAAGAGGGTGAGTCTGCAGTTTTGCTGATTTTAGTTTAAGAAATGTAAAATATAAATATGAATGAAAGAACCATATATTGTCCTAAATGTAAATATCCCAATCCCGCCAGCAGAAATAAGTGTTTTAAATGTAATGCGGATTTGTATGTGGAAATTAACTTAGATGAACCGGCTCCAACAACAACAAAGAAGCCGCAAACACCTCCTGCTATGACACAAATGCCACAAGGGAATATTGTATCTCCTCCCATATCGGAGGGGTTTGATAATGTATTCAAGGGAATAAACGGAGATATTATTCTATTACAAAACAGTATAATTATAAGACGACAAGGATTACTTTTAAATTATCTGTATGGCCTAAAGGGTGAAAAAGAGATTTTTATAAAAGAGATAAGTTCTATACAATTTAAAGAGCCGGGAACATTAACAAGCGGATATATTCAATTTGCTTTTAAAGGGGGCACAGAAAGCCACGAAGCTTATATAAATGCCGCAATAGAGGATGAAAATACTGTGACTTTTTCAGATGTTCATCGTTTTAGGCTCCTCAGAAATTTATTACAGGAGAGAATTAACCGACTAAATAATCCTCAAGTAATAAATAATAACCCATCCTCTCCGGCAGAAGAAATACGAAAATTAGCATCTCTTTTAGAGCAAGGTCTTATTTCAAGAGAAGAATTTGAAGCGGGAAAAAGAAGGATATTAGGAATATGATAGGTGTATGTTATCCGAAAGGATTTAAAGCTTGCGGTGTAATTGCGGGTTTCCGACAGCGACCTGACTTTGCTCTTGTGGTTTCGGATAAAATATGTAATATTGCAGGTGTTTTTACTACCAACGCTTTCAAAGCTGCTCCTGTTCTTGACGATATGAAAAAAGTCAAAGAAGGAAAGGCACAAGTTTTGGTAATAAACTCAGGAACAGCCAACGCTTGCACAGGTTCACAGGGGGATAGAGATGTCCTTGATACTTGCAATTACGCTTCAAAGATATTAAACATACCTTCAAGTTTAATTTTAACTGCATCCACAGGAGTTATAGGACGACTCCTTGAAATGGATAAAATGTATCACGGAATTGACTTAGGAGCAAAGGCTTTAGGCTATGACCAAGGAGAGATTGCTTCTCGTGCCATTATGACCACAGACACAGTAAACAAAACTTGTGAAAAATCTCTTAATATTCAAGGAAAGGAAGTTAAAATTGGTGGTATGTGCAAAGGTTCGGGAATGATTTGTCCGGATATGGCAACCACTCTCTGTTTTATCACCACAGATGCTGAAATATCCTCTGAATTATTACAAAAAGCCCTTTCCGACAATATAGAGCTTAGTTTTAATTCTTTAACCGTAGACGGTGATATGTCAACAAATGATACAGCCCTTTGTCTTGCCAATGGTTTAAGCGGAGTTAAAATAGAAGAAGACACAGAAACATATAAACTATTTAATAATGCCCTATGTGAAATATTACAATCCCTTGCCAAAAAAATGGCAAAAGATGGTGAAGGTGCCACAAAATACGTGGAAATTACGGTAAAAGGAGCTAAAAATTACCAAGATGCAAAAGCTGTAGCCAAAACTGTGGCAAACTCAGCTTTATGTAAAACTGCCATATTCGGAGAAGACCCTAATTGGGGAAGAGTGCTTTGTGCAACAGGTCGAAGCGGAGCTTATGTAGAACCTAAACTTTGTAATTTATGGTTTGAAGATGTTAAAATCGTAGAAAGGGGAGAACCTCTTAAGGTTTCACCAAAAATAGCTCACGAAACCATGAGTGGCAAAGAATTTCACATAACCATTGATTTAGGATTAGGTGACGGAGAAGCTACTATTTTTACATGTGACTTATCATATGAATATGTAAAAATCAATGCCGAATATACTACTTAGTTAAAAATCATTAAGGAGATAAATATGTACGTAGGAAGAATTATAACTGTAGGAATGAGTAACGGAAAGCCTTTTATAGGCTATCGAGTTTCATCTCGTTCATTTCCTAACAGAATAGCAAAAATAATCGGAGACAAAGTTCAAATTTGGCCTCTTGATGAAGAGGACATGAAAAGAAACCCTTATATAGCATATAACTGCTACAGAAAAAGCGACAAAAACATAGTTTTATCCAACGGTTCTCACACAGATCCTATTTTTGAAGAACTTGAAAAAGGCACGGAAACCAAAGAAGCTATAAGAAAAGTTTTGGTAGAAATGGGTTACGAACAGGACAGCCTTAACACACCGAGAATAGTAGGCGTTCTTGCCAATGGTAAAGGCTACTTAGGAGTTGTTCGTGACAACGGTTGTGATGTTGAGGAATTTGAACTGACAGATAATAAATGCAGAATCATTTCAACTTACGAAATGTGTTACCCCACAGACGAAGAATTTGATATAGATGTAAAGACTCCCCAAAAAGCTGCCGAGTTTGTAATCCGAGGGGGTAAATTTGCGGATTTAGATCTTCCTGTTTGTTCATGTGTTTATTTTGACGGTATTGCTATTTGCAACCCTCATGTAAAATAAAAAATTAATTTATGAGAAAGTAATGAAAAAACTCACATTTTTGTTAATAATTTTAACCCTTTGTGTTTCATTGGTTTATGCTGACAGCCCAAGAAAGATAGTTCAAAAGGACTCAAAAGCCACAATAAGATTCAGCACAAACAACATAACTATTAAAGTAGGTGAAACATATAAGATTGAAGCTCATGTCACCAACAAGGCTTCAAAAGAATCCATTAAATGGTCAACAAATAACCCGGACGTTGCAACAGTTGACAAAAGCGGAAAGGTAAAAGGAATAGGCGCAGGTTCTGCCATAATTACAGGTAAACTCTCAAGTTCAAATTCCATAGCCACATGCAGTGTTCATGTTAAAAACAAAAACACAAAAAGTTCTATCAGTCTTAACAAATCCAGCATAACCTTAAATATAGGAGATTGGGAATGGATCAAGGCTACAACAACAAATAATAAAGCTGTCCGCTGGGCTTCCACCAATAACTCCATAGCAACTGTTGACAGTGAAGGAAAAGTTGTAGGAAAGAAAGCCGGTAATGCTACCATTATTGCCACAACTTATAACGGTGAAAGTTTTGCAGAATGTAAAGTAGTTGTTAAAAACAAAAAAAGCAACAAAGTCACACTTAACAAAAAATCCATAACTTTAAGCAAAGGTTCCACTTATGACCTTTACAATACTTCAAATGTTTCCGGAACCCTTACTTGGTCTTCAAGCAACTCCTCTATTGCCATGGTTGATAAATACGGAAAAGTGACAGCAAGAAGTAACGGAACTTGCACTATATACTGCAAAAGCAAGAACAGTGGTCAAGACTCTTGTAAAGTGACAGTAGGAAGCAAAACAATTTATGAAGCTTCAGATATTCACGTAGATGTGACCAATATTGATTTATTTGTGGGAGATTTCTTTGCTTTAGGAGACCTTAGAGGTATAAGAGAAATCAGGTCCTCCAACACAAATGTTGCCACTATTGAAGGAAATTACATTATAGCAAGAAGACCCGGAACTTGTCAAATTATAATTAAAGACATTCACAACGACAATGATCATGTTTTGATTAATGTTGTAGTATCTGACACCTACACCTCTAACAGAAATTATGACCCAAGAATAATTCGCAGACATTATGATGACGATTATTGGGATGATGACTACTGGGATGACGATTGGGACGACGATTGGGATGACAGATACGAACATCGCAGAAGAGACAGAGACAACCGCCGTCTACATTGGGATGCTGACGACCACAAATGGGAATACGATGATGACGATGACGATTACTGGGATGATTAAACAATAAAAGCAAATAGGCACGGAAAATTCCGTGCCTTTATTTATTTAATTCCAAATAGTTAAATGTCCATCCCCCGTCATTATTATAATCAAAAATGGAAAATCAAAAATCAAAAGAGAAAATACTAACTTTTAAGTGCAACTATAAAGTTTTGAGCAAACTAATTTGATTATTGATTATTAATTATTGATTTTAAACTGCCACCTCCCAAGCCTTTGAACCCAAGGGCTCCCAAAAAATTGAGCAAAGCGAAATTTTTAGGGATTTGGGTTTAGGGGGACAGGTTTTTCGTAAACTCTAAAGCAACTCTTTATATTTTTTCAAGAACTATCTTTATTGGAGAGAAAGAATATATATCCGGTTTAATATAATCAGCTTTAAGAGTTAAGGTATTTTTACCCACTTTATCCAATATAACTGTGCCAAAATTGGTTTTTGCTTGTTGCCAAACTTCCCCGGCTTCAATTATATTTCCGTCATTTACTATTTCATAAATAGGATAGTCTTTTCCGTTTACATTTATGTGAGCCTTATGACCGCCTCTCCACTCTTTACTGAATTCCAAGCACAGAGTTCTGACCTCTATTTTATATTCTCCACTCTCTCTCACAATAAAATCCCAAGTTATATAGTCTTCTGTATTATTCCATTCCAAAACGGCACCTTGTGAGTTTATCCTTCTCTCTTGGTTCTTTGAAATAATTTTACCTTCATAAGGTTTTAAAACTATGGCATTGTTTTGTTCTATAATCTCTTGTGAAAACTTAATATCTTCGTCAAAGGATAGTTTAATAACAGTGAGATAAGTATCTCCGGCACAGGTTATTTTCTTTACCTCTACCCCTGTAGTCTCTTCAAATTCTTCAGAAAGTTTAACTTCATACTTATTTCCGAGAACTTCTATTTTCTTAACTTTAGAAAGAATATGAACAAGTTCTATTTCCTTTACACTCTTTAAGAAACACAAATATAAATCATTGTCTTTTCTTGTTAGAGAATAGTCTTCGGAAGAGATAGGAGCAAATACAGGAACCACATTGTGAACAGCTTCTCCGTTTATTTTGTTCCACTCGGCAAGAGCTTTAAATATTTCTACGGTTTCATCCGTCCAAGTTCCGTCAGGTTTAGGCCCTACATTAATAGACAAATTAGAATTTACGGAAGCACATTTAATCAAAGTTTCTATGACAAATTCAGGGTTTTTCCATTTGTCATCATGCTTTTTATATCCCCAACTTTCATTTAAGGTAATAATTGTTTCAGTTTTATCCTTTGTAGGGTTACCCACTATGGCATTATCGTCAAAACCTCTAAAATCGCCATATTCGTCTGTTTCAGAGCTTATACGACCGCTGACCATACATTCCGGTTTAATTCTTTTTACAGTTTCATAAAAAAGCTTTGCTTGGCTTGGGGTAATATCACAACCAAAATCAAACCAAATCAAATCCGGAGCATAATTTGTCATTATTTCCACAACTTGAGGCAAAGATTTTCTGTGAATGTATTCTTCAATATTCCAATCGGATTTATCGGGATAATCCCAATCATTATATGGTGACATACCCAAGGATATTGCGGGATCAAGGTGTGCTCCCCCCCCGTTTTTTTCGTGCCAATCAAGACTGTGGGAATAGTATAAACCCAAATGAACACCATATTTTTCACAAGCATCTCTAAGCTCTGCTACAATATCTCTTCCTTGAAAATTCCATAAACTAAAATCTGAAGCATCAGTTTTAAAGTTGGCAAAGCCGTCATGATGCTTTGTAGTAAATACTATATAATCTACCCCGGCATCCTTTGCTCTTTTAATCCATTCATCAGCATCAAATTTATCGGGATTAAAAGTTTTTGCTATTTCAATATATTCACAGTTGGGGATTCTGAATTCAGATTGTATCCACTCGGAAACATTTACACACAGCTTGCCTTTATATTCTCCTCCTAAAACAGCATATACACCAAAATGAACCATCATACCAAGACCGGCGACCGTCCACCATTTTTGTAAATTCATTTATTACCACCTATTAATTGATTTGTTTACATATATATTATATCATAACGGTTAAAAAATATCAAAATCTATCTTTCAAAAACAATTCCACAACAGGGACTTCATCTTTTGGTTTATCAACGGGAATATTAAGATATATAGTATCATCTTTCATCTTTTCAAAAGTTTGATTTTGTGTTTTAATGGTTATTTCGGAATTATCACCTAAAAAGGCTGCATATTCCACCCTTCTTTTATCCCCTTTGATTTTGAGTGTTCCTATATTAGGATAATTAATAAGAATAATATAAAGCCTGTTGGTTTTAGGATTATATGTCAAAATATTATTTATAACAGAAAATTCCGAAGGTGCCTCTGTGCAACCATAAATACAGTCGGAATTATTATGCATCCATTTTCCTAAGGCTTTTAAACTCTCTTTTGCCTTTGGTTCAAACTCTCCCCGTCCTGTAGGGCCTATATTCAAAAGCAAATTACCTCCTTTTGAAACAGCTTCAGCCAGAAGACTTATAAGCTGATGTGGGCTTTTATATCCGGAACAGTTTCTGTAATATCCCCATGAATTGTTAAGGCTTTGACACACTTCCCATCTAACCTTTTGTCCCTTAACCTTGACACACTCATCAGGCATATATGTTTCGGGACATTTAAAATCAAATTCACCGTCTAATCTGTCATTTATAAGAATATTAGGTTGATAATTCCTTATAATCTTAATCAATTCTTCGGTTCCCCAAGCTTCACGACCTTTTCCCTCAAAATAAGGATAATCGGGATTATATTTCACAGAATTATCAAACCAAACTTCATTAATTTCTCCGAAAGAGGTCATAAGTTCCTTAACTTGTCCGTGTAAATATTCTCTGTAAACAGATAAATTCCTTTTACTGTTTTCTTTACAGGCTTCTTCTTTTGGCAAATCTCTTAAAGGGTGAATATGATCTATTGTATAGTGCGGATGATGCCAATCCTGTAATGAATAATAAAGTCCCACCTTAAATCCTTTTTCTCTAAAAGCTGAAACCAAAGGTTTAATAATATCCTTTCCGTAAGGAGTATTGGTAACTTTATAATCCGTCAATGCACTGTCCCACAGACAAAATCCTTCATGATGTTTTGTTGTAATAACAAAATACCTCATACCCCCATCAAAAGCTATATCTGCCCATTCATAAGGATCAAACAAATCTGGGTTAAACATATTGAAATATTTATAGTATTCTTCATCAGAAATTTTTTCATAATATTTAACCCATTCATGCCTTGCGGGAAGTGAATATAAACCAAAATGAATAAAAAGTCCAAAACGACAAAAATCAAACCAAGATTTATCCATATTTCCAACCATCCAAAAGTTCCCGAAAAGTCTGTCCACCTAACCCAATGGGATGGGGTATTATATAATCCCACCCCCGAAGCCCCTTCTCCCTTATGACTTTTTGCTTCCTTACACTCGCTAAAAATAAGGAAGGGGTGGTGCATTCGCTTTACGTTATTGCGGAGCTTGACACACTTCTTGCTTTAGGTAAATGGGGAATGGTGCTACCCCTTGCCTTAGGTGAGAGCAAAGCAACTTACGAGGGAATGGACACCTGTCCCCCCTAACCCCATTCCCAAAAAGTCTTGACGACTTTTCGGGAACCCTTGGGCTCGTAGCTTGGGGGTGGCATCTTAAAATCAATAATTAATAATCAATAATCAAATTAGTTTGCTCAAAACTTTATAGTTGCTCTTAAAAGTTAGTATTTTCTCTTTTGATTTTTGATTTTCCATTTTTGATTATAATAATGACGGGGAGATGGACATTAGACTTTTAAGGTTTTAGATAAACATAATATCTCTAAAATATTATATCATATTTTAAAGTTTAATTTCAAATAAAAAAAAGACTCCTAAAAAGGAGTCTCAAAACAAAAACAAAAAAGACACTCTTATGAGTGTCCTTTTTTTATTGAATCATGCCTTTTGGCAGTTTATCAAGATTTCCGCTTTTCCTTGCCTTTTCAAGCTCTATATCCATTTTAACTTTTTGTGATTTTGCTTGGGCTTTTTGAATAGCTTGAGCATCTTCATGTCCTTCTTTAATAAGAGAGATTAAGGTTTGTTCATCTTCGTCTGTAGCTTTTCTTGTGGTTATATTTTTAATAACATCATCTTCTGTTATTTTATCCACTATATCCATTCCTTTAACAACATATCCGAAAATGGTAAATTGTTCACCGACAGAAGGAGAGGTTTCTTTTATAACAGCAAAACAAGGAACCATTTCGTGGGACTTATTACCTCTTGCCAAACACACAGCACCACGACATGCCAAGAGTCCATAAGCTTGTTCTTGCTCAAAAGGTGCTATTTCCTTTTTCGGAAAGTCAGATAATATCATCCAACTGTTGACTTTATTGAATTTAACATCGTCATATTTTCCGCTTTTGGCAAGGTTAAGGAAAATGGAAGTGGAGTTTCTGATATCTCTTTGAAGAAGCACTATGTCAAAGGAACCTTTTTCTGTATTAATGACACAAACCTTTCCCATTTGGAGTGTGGCATCCAAACTCTTAGGTCCTCCGCCGTGGTCGTGTTCTTCTTCATCTTCATGATGGATACTGACATATTCATTTGACTGCATCATTTTGTTAATTCCGACAATTACACCGATAACAACCAATACAATAATAATATTGATAATTGTCTTTTTAGTTTTTTCACTCATAAAATCACCATAATAAAAAGATAATACATATATATTATATCATTTTTGACATTTTTTTTCAAGTCGGAAATTAAATCTATAATCAAAAATCAAAAATCAA
>JAFSVJ010000058.1 GCA_017445025.1 Abditibacteriota bacterium
CAAATCCCTAAAAATTCTCTAATTTTTTATTTAACGCAATTTCTCTTTCCGTGTCTCCTTGACGATTCTCACAAAATAACATTTTATCAATGGCTAATGCCTTGAAAAATGACATTTTGCTGTGAGTCTACAGTCGACGACTACAATCACAATTGCTTATAAAAAATTGATAATTTTTGTCCTTTGGAATTTTATTTCATACTGCCGATAAAACCTGCACCACCTGTGACCAAAATTGTAAACTTTTCCGGTAATTTAACATCCTTATAACTCATTTTTTACACCTTTTTTATTCCAATCTAATATAAGCAAAAATTGTCCTATGGGATAAAATATCCAAATCAAATCATTTCTTAACTGAAAATCTATATTGAAGAAATTAATTCCTATTAAAAAATCACTGATTATAAAAAACAAAATTCCAAGAACATTTAAAATGCTTAAGACAGTTCTCTTCTCATAAGCACAAGCTGTGACTGCGGAACATACAGTTCCTATAATCAAACCATAAAATATAGATATTCCTAAAAGAAGAATATATTCTGGTCCACCCGGTCCTATCTTTCCTTTAAAAAAGGAAATAATTATACCTATAATGAATAAATAAGTAATTCCTTCACCTATCCAAAAGCCTTTGTTAAATAGATTTTTAACCTCTTTTTTATATGCCAAAAAATAGAAAATATGGCATATGATAAAGAATGCTACACCCCATAGAAACGAATTGTCCATATTAATATAAAAAGCTAAGGTCAAATCTCCCAAAAAACCAAAAACCATAGCAACAAATCTTAAAACATTTGTAGGTTTTTTAAGAACTAAGGCAAGGATTAAAGAAAATATAACCAATCCAAATGAGATTAGCATATTAAAATCACAGATAAATCTTTGAAAATAAGCCATTTGCTTCAATGCCTCTTTAATCAACATTAAACTTTATGCCTAACAATTGCTTATAAATAAATATTTAGATTTTGGATTTATCCAATTCCAAGTGCTCCCAAAAAGTTGAACAAAGTGAAACTTTTTGGGAACGGGTTCTTGAAAGGAAAATTGCGGATGCAATTTTCAGTTCAAAGAGGGTCAGTTCAATCAGCTTTAGCATTCCGCTTTATCATACAACTTTGTAAATGATATTTAATATATATGTTAAAAACGACTTCGGAGCGTTGAATTGCGACAAAAAAGCATCGCTTTTTTGTAAAAACGACAACTGCTTGTCGTTTTTAGCAAGAGCCGGAAAATCTACGATTTTTCGGTGACCGACGGCAAAAATCTTTATCACTAAAGATTTTTGACTAGACCGGAGGGAGGCTTTTAACATATATAGTAAATATTATAAAAATAAAAGGGAAAGGTGTTAGCCCCCCTTGGGGGGCAACGATGAAAAACTAAAAGTTTTTCATCGTGGGGGGAAAATCTACTTTCTGCTTTTACAGTCTCCAGTAGGTGTATCCCTTGCCGTCAACTTCTTTCTTATCCAAAATACCTTTAACATCTATAATAACTTTCTTGGAGTTATCGGAATCTTTGAATAATTTATCTACAACATCCAAAGACATTTCAAGGAATTGTTTGTGACCTACAGCTATGATTATGGCATCTAAATCTTTTAGAGCATCAAATTTAACAAAGTCTATTCCATAAAGCATTTTAGCCTCGTTAGCGTCTGCCACGGGGTCATATACCACAGGAGTGATACCATAGGTTTCAAGTTCGTTATATATGTCAATAACTTTTGTGTTTCTTGTGTCGGGACAGTTTTCTTTAAATGTAAAACCTATAAGAGCAACTTTTGCACCTTTAACGGGAGTGTCCACTGAAATGAGTTTTTTAACTGCGTTTTCAGCCACATATTTACCCATATCATCATTTATTCTTCTACCCGCAAGAATAATCTGTGAGTGATAACCCAACATTTCAGCTTTATATGTCAAATAATAGGGATCCACACCAATACAGTGACCACCCACAAGGCCCGGGAAGAATTTTAAGAAATTCCACTTTGTGCCTGCGGCGTTAAGGACTGATTTTGTATCAATACCCATTTTATTAAAGATGATTGACAATTCATTCATAAAAGCTATGTTGATATCTCTTTGGGAGTTTTCGATAACCTTGGCGGCCTCGGCAACTTTAATGGATTCTGCTCTGTATACACCGGCTTTAACTACCAATTCATAAACTTTTGCCACAGTATCAAGGGTTTCTTCATCCATACCTGAAACTATTTTAGTAATGGTTTCAAGGGTGTGAACCTTGTCACCGGGATTAATTCTTTCGGGAGAATAACCTATTTTAAAATCTACACCGCATTTAAGTCCTGACTCTTTTTCCAAAATAGGAACACAAATATCCTCTGTGACTCCCGGGTAAACGGTGGACTCAAAAACAACAATAGATCCGGGCTGTAAATTTCTTCCTAAGATGGTAGACGCACCTTCAACAGGGGTCAAATCCGGAGTCTTGTCGTCTCTCACAGGAGTTGGCACTGCCACTATATGAAATTTGGCTTCTCGAAGTCTCTTTTCATCTGCTGTAAAATCTATTTTTGTGGTTTTGATAAGGTCATTACCTATTTCGTTTGTTGGATCTATTCCACTTTTATAAAGCTCAATTTTCTTAGCATTTAGGTCAAAACCAATAACGTTTATCTGTTTTGCAAAAGCAAAAGCAATGGGCATTCCCACATAGCCCAAACCCACAAGAGAAAGTTTCTCCTCTTTGTTAATCAGTTTCTCATAAAGTCCCATATTACGCCTCTTTTAATTATTAATTCACAAATCTTAGGATTCAAATCACAAATCCCGTATTACTTTAAATTTATCATCCAAATCACATTTGTTCACCGTGATTTTTTTAAACTCTTCAATCAAGGGATTAATTGTATCTAAATCGTAAGAATCAACATACTTTATATAATTTAAATCCTTAAGCCACTCCAAAACTCCTATAATCTTATGATTATTTATAGGTAAAACTATACAAGGAGTTTGTGTGACTGTGGAAAGAATCATTGCATGAAGTCTGTTAGTCACCACTACCTCAGAGGATGCCACTTTTTCAAGAAAGGTGCATAAAGCTCTGTCTCGTCCGTCTCTGTCCTTTAAACCCTCAGGGGAAATAATTGTATCATATATTTTGGCATCACTTTCTTTGAAATAATTGATGAAAGAATTTGTTTCATCTTTTTGTATCAAAGCTTCCGAATCCTTTCTTATAATAACAGAAATACCCTCTCTCTTTAAAGGCTTATTCCAATACTTTAACCTTTCACATTTCAAATATAAAACTATATCCGGAGTCAAAAGAACCTTGTTCTCTTTAAAATTGTTTTTAAAGATATCATAAGTTATTTTTTCTCTTGCCACCAAGGTTAAGTCTTTGTGTTTGGAATAAACTGCTACAGTCTTTTTAAATTTCTTTTCATCATTCAAAAACACTGACTGAGGAAAAGATATTATTTTATTGTTAGGAAACTCTTTAATAATCAACTGACGGCAGAGTTCGATATCCCAATAGAGTTCTGTTATATTTCCTCCCCCAATGGTTGTGATTATATCATCTTTTTCCACAACACTTTTTAAGGCTTTTAAACTGTTAACTGTCTCGGATATGGGAAAATCTATAACCTCATAACCGGGAAAGTTATCTTCAAGCCACATCTTTTGAGCTATGGTTATTGCTATATCACCAATGTTTTGATAATCTGCGGCAAGAGTGATTATAATCTTTTTCTTCCCCTTGAAACTGTCATATGTATGATTATTTGGAAGTAATTTGTATTTCAAATACATTTTTATTTCAAGAGGAATATGACTTTTTAAATTCATAAAAATAACCTTAGTGCTTCATACTAATGTATAAATATAAGTATTACCAAACTTAACAAAGAATATAATTTATTTTTAATTAAGAAAAACAACAACTTAAATATATAATAATTCTTAATCTCACTCTTTTTTATTTCTTCTTCGTTTGAAATGATACTCTGAAACAGTTCCGTTTCACCAATATCTTTCAGAACTTTATTTCTTTTGAAAAAAGGAATTTTATGATATTTTTCCCTTTTTAAAATCACCAAGGCATAATGAGCAAATCTGACCAAAAGCTCATGCTCATAACCCTTTATGCCTTCCTCGTCATATATTTGTTTGATTAACAAAAAAGCTTTGTTATAATGTTTGTAAATATCTTTTCTGTATTTCTTTGTGGTTAAACTGTTTTCTCTTATAATATAATGATAATAGGACTTGTCGGTAAAATACATACTCTCTGCCTTAAGCATAATCTGAAGACAAAAAATAGTATCTTCTTGTATGTTTAATTTAGGAACAACCCGAATGTTATAATCAGTTATAATATTTCTCTTAATTAATTTGGTTACTACGAGATTAACCCCTTTAACTTTATATTCGGACAAAAACTCTCTTATTTGTTCTCTGTCCACTCTGACATTGGGTTCAATTCCATAATTATTGAGTTCATGGACCTTACCTTCTATGTGAGAATAAAAACCACAATTTACTATATCTACCTTCTCTCTTTGGGCAATATTGTATAAATCCTCAAACATTTCCTTTTCAATGTAATCATCGGGATCCACAAACCCAATATAATCACCGGTAGATGTCTCCAAACCCTTGTTATATGCCTCAGCCACGCCACCATTCTCTTGATGGACAACCACTATCCGAGAGTCTTTTTTAGCATACTCATCACAAATTTTCCCCGAATTATCCGTACTACCATCGTCCACAAGAATGATTTCCAAATATTTATATGTTTGGCTCAATATGCTATCAATTGCTTTTTCTATATATTGTTCTACATTATATACAGCAACAATAATCGATATTTTTTCCATAGTTCTTTTTAATTCTTTTATTTTATTATTTTTATTTTTTTAATTACAAATTATAAATCACTTTGCCTATAAATTCCGCAATTTTAAGGTCTTCTTCTGTATTAATATCTACGGATTCATATTTGTCTACCAAATAAATATAGGGTTTAGCTCCGATTCTGCACCTGTATCTCATGTAAGCATCTCTTGAAATACCATAAAGTCCTGTGGTTTCTTCAATAACCGGAGATAAATTTTGAGAACGGGGCAATATGCAAGGACGGTAATTCACCGGATTACCTTCAAACCAATAAAAACTGTGATTCTCCGTAGCAGTAAAAACGCTGTCATGTTCAGCTTCGTGGGTAAGAATATTATAACAATTTACTATGGTTTTCGGTTGCATAAAAGGAGCTGTGACGAAAAGTTGAAAATAATAATCATAATCCGGAAAGAGAGAAAAATGGTGAGCAAGAAGATCGTTTCCGTTAGCTGTATTTTTGGCAAGAGAGGGTTTTCGTTCAATTGTTATAAAACCCATATCCTTTGCATATTCCTCAATCTCCAAACTGTTTGTATCAATAACCACATCATCAAAAACGTGGGCTTCTTTTATATGCTCTAAAAGATGTTCATAGAGCTTTTTTCCGTTTAAAATTCTTAAATTTTTACCCGGAACTCTTTCAGAGTTAGATTTAATCGGAACAAAACAAATTGATTTCATAATTACCCGCTTTTATTATCTCACACTTATATTATACTATATTTTACTAAATTTTTCACTTTTTTTGATTTTTCTTTTCCGGGTGTCCCAAAACAGGGCTAAAAAACCAAACACTTAATCAAAAATACATTTTAAGCCAAGGATATTAACGCATTTATTACGAAATAGGCTTTTAGTTTTGACAGAACCTTTAGGCATAGTAAGATGTAATAATTCCTTTTATTCAACTCTTTAATGTCAAGTAAGTTATTTGTAATACTTTTAAACAATTCTGTTTCGCAAATATTTCTTATTTCATTATTCCTTTCCGAAAAAGGAGCTTCGTAATATTTTATTCTCTTAATCACAGACAGTAAGTAGCGTGAAAAATAGAATTGCATTTGTTTTTCATGGCCTGTTATATCGGCATTTTCATATAAATGTTTAACTCTCAAATAGGCTATATTAAACAGGTTATAAATTTTATTTCTGTATTTCTTTGTGGTTAAGCTGTTTTCTCTTTTGACATAGTTATATAAAGGTTTATCTATAAAATACATACTCTCTGCCTTCAGCAACAGCTCCAATACGAAGATAAAATTTTCTTGGACCTGCAAGTGCGGATAAAATCTTATATCATTTTCTGTAATAAAGTATCTTCTTATTAATTTTGTACAGGACAAGCTTATATATTGGACATTAAAGGAAGACAAATAGTCCAAAATTTCTTTCCTGCCCATTACTTTATTTGGTTGGGTTCTAAAGTCTGTCCCTATATATTCTCGGTTATTATCAAATATTCTGACTCCGCAATTTACCATATCTGCTTTTTCTTTCTCTGCAACATTATACAATATCTCATACATATCATTTTCAATATAGTCATCTGAATCCGCAAAGGCTATATACTCCCCTGTGGCAATATCTATACCTATATTTCGTGCTATGCTTACGCCCATATTTTTTTGGTGATGGACAACCACTATCCGAGAATCTTTTTTGGCATACTCATCGCATATGACACCGCTTTGGTCTGTGCTGCCGTCGTCTATGAGAATAATGTCCAAATCTTTGAAGGTTTGGTTCAATATACTGTCCACGGCTCTTTTTATATATTTTTCGGTATTATAAACGGGGACTATTACGGATATTTTTGGCATATTATTACCTATTATACTTTGGTTGTTGGCTTAAATTATTAGGCTTCTATCGTAAAATTTGCAGTTTTGCAAATTTTCTCCTGACCACCCACCGGCTTCGCCGGTCCCCCCCTCCTTGAAAGGAATTTGCGGTTGCAAATTCAGTTCAAGGAGGGTGAGTCTAACGACTGATGCTTTTGCCGCAACAGAGCCTTTATCTCGCAAAGCGAGGAAATGTAAAGGTTTTATGAATCTAAAATCCCAAATG
>JAFSVJ010000059.1 GCA_017445025.1 Abditibacteriota bacterium
TGCCAAAGCCGGAAGTGTCACATACAGAACCTTTGGTGTTAAGCCAACTGACGGCAGAAGTGCAGATGACAAAATACCTTTTGGCTCAGATGATATGACTGTTTATAACTCTATTCCTTATCATGGAAGTTTTGATGCTTGTTTAGATTAATTAATCAAGTTTCATAAAGGGAGTATCTACTCCCTTTTTTTTTAAAGTGACATTTTTATTAAAATGTTGTATAATATAAATGTATTCTTTAGGTGAAGAAAAATGAAATATATCATTATAATGCTATTTTTGGTTATTCCTATGTGTTCTTACGGTTTTGATAAAAGTTTTTTTGATTTTGATGAAAACCTAATCACCGTTACCAAATATGAAGTTTTAGGAAAATTGCCGGACCCTTTTCTCTTTGATTCAGGCGAAAGAGTGAAATCCAAAGAAGATTGGGATAAAAGAAGAGAGGAGATATATAAATATGCTGTTGAATTGCAATACGGAACCATACCTCCCCCACCCGAAGTTTTAGAATACGACCTTATTTATTTATCCAATTCAAATGAATTTCATAAAAACATCCAAACACGTTTTTACAGAATAACTTGCGGGACAAAAGAAAAACAATTAACTTTCTTTATGAAACTGATGATTCCCCTTAACACCACGCGACCTAATATAGTTCTTGACGGTGACCTGTGTTTTCAAACCATAAATCATTCTTATTATGATCCCTATTTTGAAAAAGGCATTGCTTATGCCACATTTAACAGATGCGAATTGGCAAATGACATAGGTCCCGAAAGAAGAAAAGGACCCCTATACGAAATTTATCAGGATTATTCCTTCGGAGCTGTAGGAGCTTGGGCTTGGGGCTTTATGAGATGCACAGATGTTTTGGAAAAATTAGATATGTTTGATATGTCAGTGTTGGCATATACAGGTCATTCAAGAGGTGCCAAAACAGCTATGCTGGCAGGGGTTTTGGACGAAAGAGCAACAATAGTAAATCCCAATCAATCAAATTGCGGCTCCTGTTCTTGTTACAGAATTAATTTTGAAGGAATCGGAGAAGATGATTTTAAAGAACCCGGTGAAACATTAAAAGACTTATGGAACGCTGTAGGTTTTTGGGTTGGAGAAGGTATGGGGAAATATGTTGAAAACGAAGAAAATCTTCCCTTCGATTGTCACTATTTAAAGGCTTTGGTAGCTCCAAGAGTTTTACTCGTTGGTGAGGCCGCCAATGATTTATGGACAAATCCCATAGGTTCATGGCAAACCTCTGAGGCTGCCAAGGAAGTATATGATTTTTTAGGCTATAGAGATAATTTAAAATGGTATTTCAGGAGAGGATATCACTCTCATACACAAGAAGACAGCACCATTCTTGTGAATCTGATTATGAATTTGAAAGAAGGGGAAGAACTTTTGCCTTATTATTACAAAACTCCCTTTAAACAACCGGAAAAAATATGGGATTGGAAAAAACCGTGAATAATGCTAAATTATATTTTGTAAAATAATGATTGATTTTGCTTCGCAAAATGTGAAAATTTTCAATTTTCACAAATCCCCCCCCGTCATTCGCTTTGCGAATGCCACCCCCCATTTTTCTACGCAAAATAGGGGGACACATTTACCGTTCCCTTTATCAAAAGGGGAGATACACCCTCCAAGCCTTTCGGCTTAGGGGGGCAGAATTTTTCAGTCATTATATAGACTTTTTTAAAAAAAGGAGAATTTCACGCTTAAACAAAGTTGAATAAACTTTTAAATAATGATATAATATATAATGAGTAGAATAATTTTAGGATATAAGTATGAGAAAATTATTATTTGTTATAATGATCATATTATTAAACAACTTTGTTATGGGAGCAAGTGAAATGAACATCTTAAACTACGAAGACACGCCTATTTATCTCAAGTGTCACGACCTGTTAATGACTGCCAAAGAACATTTAAAAAACAATGAAGTAAAAGAAGCCTACAAGTGTTATGAAAAAATAGCGTCAAACCCATCCTTCCCCCAAACTTACAGAACCGACGCTGAGTTTCAAATGTCTATTCTTTCCGGAAACCAAAACCCCTACTCTTCCAAATCTTTCCTTAAACCCACTGATACCAAAACAGATTTCTATGTATCTTTATCCGGAAATGATAATAACAACGGCACCGAAACATCTCCTTTCCTAACCATAGCAAAAGCTGTTGAAACCATAAATTCTGCCACAAGTGAAGGTCCTTTCGGCATTATTCTCAAAGAAGGCGACTATTACTTAACCGATTCCATAAACCTGGACACCATAACCAAACCCGTAGTTTTCAAATCTTTAGGCAAAGTCCGTTTCTTAGGTGGGATAGAAGTAAAGGAGTTCCACCCTCTAACCGATGAAAATATTCTAAAAAAAATCAGACCGGAAGCCAAAGGTAAAATATACGAATGTGACCTCTTCGCCCAAGGAGTTAAGGACATTAAAGACCTAACCATAAAGGGCTCTCACATGAGAGTTGATATGGTTCCTAATATTGATGTTTACAAAGACAACAAGCTTCTCACCCTTGCCAGATACCCCAACGAGGGATACCTTGATGTAGAAGAAGTTGTCAGCCCCGGTGACGTTGAAAACAATATCCCCTCTATTTTCACCTACAAGGACGACAGAATCAGCTCTTGGGCAGAAGTGGAAGACCTATGGCTTAACGGTTATTTCAGATACAGGTGGGCAGTGAGAACCATAAAGGTTTCACAAATTGACCCTGAAAAAAAACAAGTCATTATGAACCCGGGCTACGAGTATGTTAAAGGTAGCCCCATGGACAACTCTCAAGGCATTCTCTTCTACGGTTTCAACCTGATTGAAGAATTGGACTGTGACGGGGAATATTACATTGACAGAAAACAGGGGAAACTTTATATTTATTCCGATGATGACATTAAAAACCATAAAATAGAAATAAGCCTACTTGACAAACCTTTCTTCACAGGCAAAAATGTTAAAAATATCTCTTTTGAAAACATTGAATTTGACCTTGGAGAGGACAGATTTATAAAATTTGAAACCGCAACAGAGTTTGGACTTTACAATTGTAAGGTGACCCGTTTCGGAAACAGTCAAATTCTAATTGACAAAGCGGAAAAATGTTTCTTCTACGGCTCAGAATTTGCCAATACAAGTAAAGGTTGTATATTTCTGACAGGTGGGGACAGAGAAAAACTTATCCCCTCCCAAACTATCATTGAAAACTGTAAAATTCACGATATGGGGAAGGATATCAAAACAGGCAGTTTGGGAGTCTCAATTATGGAAGGTTGCGGTTTTATTATAAAATATAACGATTTCTACAACTCTCCCGGGGATATGGTATTCTTGAATTGTTCGGAATCCTTGGTTGAATTTAACACTTTTCACAGCTGTTCCAAAGAGGCTGACGACCAAGGAGTTATAGACAGTTATGCCAATCCCACTTACAGAGGTAATATTGTTCGGTTTAATCATTTTTACGACAATGGAGTTAAAAACGATTGCGGTAACGCAGCTGTCCGACTTGATGATGTTGTAAGCGGATTTTATATATACGGTAATATATTTGAAAGAAGTGCCACGGGAGGTTTCGGTGCTGTTCAAATAAATTGCGGAAGAGATAACATTATAGACAATAACATTATTATAGATTGTTCTTACGCCTTTAGCGGAGGCTATTACTTCGGCAATCCCGATTGGGAACCTGTATATAAACCTGACGTGAAAAACGATCTATACTATTATAACGATCTCTATTTCAATAAATATCCCGAGATGAAAAATGATTATCGTCCCGACGGAAACAATTATATGTTCAGAAATATCATTATTAATTGCTCATCAAAATACCCAAAGATGTTTGATATGGACAAATGGGGTTTCAATCCCTATTATGTCAACAGAGAACCCTTAGGGGTTGCCAACCCGGAGATTAAGGGAAATGACATAGTCACCAAGGATTACAAAGTTGACCAAAGGGTAGCTGAGGAAATAGGCTTTTCCCAATTGCCCTTTAAAGAAATAGGAAACTACTAAATCCGAATCACAAATCACAAAGTTAAATTTGCTCTGCAAATTTAACTTTGTGATTTGTGATTTGGAAATAATAAAACTTAACTTTTCCATTTAAAAGTGGTATAATTATATATGGATATAGCTAATTTCACACGCTGAAAAAAGGAGATTTTTATGAAAAATTTTGTATTGCTTGTAATAGTCTTTATTATGGCAATAAGTATGGCTTGTTGTCAAAAAGTTGACTATACTTTTGATCCCAATGTCTCTCAGCTCCCATATGGGGTTGGCTATTGGGACGAAGACGGATTTGGTAACCACAGAGCTGTCCTAACTGTTGACAAACCTGCCGATTATGTGGTTGCGGATATTGAGTGGCGTCGTTTTGACCCGGATGTTAATTCAAAGGGGCTTGTGGTTGTAGGTCCTACGGGATCCGTAAAATGGAGCACATTTACCATGGAGAACAAGCATGGAGTTGTGGCTTTTGAAGCTCCCAAAGAAGGAACATACTATGTATATTATATGCCTTACAATTCAAGTTCCGCTTATTCTATAGAAAAAACAGAATATTTCCCAAACAATCCTACTTTGACAGGGGTTCACATTGACCTTGACAAAGCCCCAAAAGCCAAAGTTGAAAGAATTGAATGCAGAAGTGAAACAAGTAAAACTCATGAAAACTACCTTTACTATCCTGTAGATTATGACAGAGACAACTTCTATTCCATGTATCCAATGCTCATTACCATAACTCCCGAAGAACTACGTGAATATAAAAATAAACACTCCAAGGATGATTTCACTGTATTTTGTGAAGACAGAACAAATCCAATTAAAATGCTTCACCAAATACCTTACAAATGGTTTAAGCAAGGTGAAATACCCAAATTCAAAGGCACAGCACAACCTAACGAAATTTATACCTTCCAAATAGGTGTATTTGCCTGCTACCCTATTGTTGACCTAAAAGTGACTCCTTCCGATTTTAAGGGTAATACAACAATTAAAGCGGAAGACATTCACTGTATAAACACAGGTGGTATTGATTACAAAGGAAACCCCTTTACCAAAAAACTCAAAATAGCGGAGAATGATGTTCAGCCTCTATGGTTCTATGTTCAAATGCCAAAGGATGCCCAAGGAACATACAAAGGACAGGTCACCATATCAGACGGAAAACAAGAAAAAGTTTGTGACATTACAATAAATATAGAAGGGGATTCTCTCCCGGACGGTGGTGTCAGCGAAAGTTGGAGAATGAGCAGAATCTCTTGGCTTGACAGCACAAAAGGGATAGATGAAAAAGTTATTCCTCCCTTTACACCTTTAAAAGTTGCCAAAAATAAAGTATCTCTTCTCAATAGGAGTATAGAATTCTCTCCTTACGGTTTTCCCACACAGGTTATCTCAAACGGTATAAATATCCTTCAAAGTCCTATTGAATTTACTGTCTTTGTAAAGGGAAAGAAAGAGGTTCTATCTCTAAAATCTCAAAAAATTATTAAGTCCACCGAAGCTCAATACATAGCAGAATATATTTCAAGCAACGATAAAATTGAACTCTCCAACCAAATTACCGTTGATTTTGACGGTGTAGCTAATTTTGATGTTAAAGTGACTGCTCTGAAAGATATAGATATCTCAGATGTTCAATTATTTATACCTTATAACAATAAGATTTCCAAATATGCTATGGGACTTGGCATGAGAGGCGGTCTTGCTCCCGACAGCTGGAATTATGAATGGGACAACGAAAGTGCCAAATTTTTGTGGTGGGTAGGAGATTATGACGCCGGTATGCAGGTTAAATTAGAGCCTCGTGACCACAACTATATAATCGGTGCAGCTTTTGATAAAGAGCTTCTCCCTAAAGGTTGGTGTAATGACTTTAAAGGAAATGTTAAAGTTAAAGCTATGAGTAAATCTTACAACTTCACAGCCACAGGAGGAGAAAAAAACCTTAAAGCCGGCAATAGTTGCCAATATGATTTCAGACTTTTAATTACCCCTTGTAAGCCTTTTGACGAAAACAGATATTCATACAGAATAGGTGGTGGAGCTCACGCTAACACACAACTTATTTTCCACTCTCAACAAGGAAACGCTTTCATAAACTATCCTTTTGTGGAACATGAATATCTGAAAAGTCTTGTAGAGAAAGTAAAAGATGTTGATGTAAAAGATGAGTTTGTATTATCATACCCCGTTAATAACTTAACAACAGACAGAGGTTCCATTACTCTGTGGGTTGAAAACGAAAATGACTGGGCTACACAGAAATTCTCAACATCATTATTCTGGCTATATCTCTATCAAGACGGAAAACTTCAAATTCTGCAAACCGGTGTTCCTTCTAACGAGAAAACTCTCCGAGCTGAATGTTTCATAGGTAAAGAAGACTCTGTTATAATGTCTGCCAAACACCACTTTATTCAGCCTACCTCTATTCCCTCAGGCAGTTGGAAAATAGGTGAGAAACATGTCATAACCTACGCTTGGGACGAAAATTCATATAAAATGTATGTTGACGGCGAGGAAGTCCTAAACAAAGGAGAAAGTGTGTTCTTACTTAAAGGAGCTTTTCAAAATATAGACATTTTGTCCTCCGGCGGAAATTATAAAGGCATCCGTATTGACAGTGATATAAACCTTGACACAGAACTGAAAGGGGGACCAAATACGATTTTGTTTGATACATTCTCCCAACCTCTTCCCAATGGCACTTTTGCTCCGGAAATCGGCTCTCCCGCAAGTATTATGGGTAGTATAGAAATTGTAGATAATTATGCCACATCAAAAGATTTAGGCAAAAAAGATCTCTTCACAGATGTTTATTACACATCAAGAGAAGTATCTAACCACTTACAAGAAATATGGGCTCTCCGCTCTCTCGGAGATGAAATATTCTCTTCAAAGGGATTTTTATACACAGCCGAAGGTGCCAAGGAACTCACTGTTCAAGGCGGAGGTTACCAATGGCTCTACGAACAGCTTCAATCCGGATATATTCCTGCATGGCACATGAAACTTCAAAACGGGGAACACTGTGCAGCCATTTCCACAAAATATGACAGTCGTTGGCTAAACTTCTATGTGGAAGGAGTTGACTATCTCATGAAAAATATTGGCATTAGAGGTATTTATTTGGACGGTATCGGATATGACAGGCACACCATGAAGAGAGTCGCCAAGGTAATGTATAACAACAGACCGGACTACTCCATTAACTACCATTGCGGAAACGAGTATGACTATAATGAACGACACGCCTCTCCTTTGAACACCACTATGGAACATTTACCATACGTAACAAGTTTGTGGATAGGTGAAATGTATGATTATAATTTAGGTGCTCCTTACTGGTTTACGGAAATCACAGGTATTCCTTTCGGTTTACCGGGAGAGGAACTTGAAAACGCTTTTTCAAACTGCAATCCTTACAGAGGTATGCTCTATGGTATCTCATCCGGAAGAAATACTATGACTGCTCCGGGTATGTATGACTTTTGGGACAAGTGGAATATTAAGGATGCCACAGTTATAGGATACTGGGACAGAAAACCTGCTGTCCGACTAAATAATGATATGTGTCTTGCCACAGTTTATAAGCAAAAAGGCAAATCCTTAATTGCTGTTGCCTCTTGGGGAGATAAGGATCAAACAGTTGATATAAAAGTAGATTATAAAGCATTGGGACTTAATCCAAAGAATGTAAAAATAACCACTCCTTATATCAGAAATTATCAAATGTTCGGAGAATATTCTTCACTTAATGATATTACCATCCCCGCCGGCAAAGGATTTATATTTGAGGTTAAGGAGTAAATATGAAAAAACTTTTATTTACCATATTATTAATCACTATTTCAATAGGTATTTTTGCCAATCCTTATATTAAGGTTCCGACCATAAACCCTCCCAACATAGACGGATACATAACAGAATGGGAGGGTGCCACCAAACTGACCACTTTTTTGGATTTAAACAGCAATTCCTTAACAAAGCATAAAGCTTATGTGTGGCTGGGTTGTGATAAAGATAACATATATTTGGCATACAGATTTTATAAACCTACCACCCCAAAAGCCTCTGCAACAGACAGAAAAGATGGTGCCTTTTGGGAAGATGACGACTTTGAATTTTTCTTCACTCCCAAAAATCAAAACGGCTTTTATCAAATACTTACCAATGCAACAGGAAATTACAGAGATATTTGCGGAAACGGAATAACTCCAAAACCTATAAACTGTGAATGTAAAGCTCATATAAGTGATAAATATAATATAAGTTCAGATTTGGAAGATCACTATTGGGAAGGAGAGATGAAAATTCCCTTTGGAGAGATTGGTATTACTGATAAGGATGAAATAAGTTTTTTAATATTAGGTTCATATCAACTCTTAGGTTTACCGGAATATTTCGTTTTTTGTGACGGAACCAATAAGGTTAACGCCAACATAGGAGATACTTCAAAATGGGCTACCCTTTCTTTTGGCAGTCCTGTCGGAATTGATTTTAAAAACGATTATGCCAGTGACTTTTCTGCCACAAAAGATATAAAAGCTGTGTTTACTTCTGAGGGAGAAGAATTTCTTTCAAAAATCACAAAAGAGGTGAATGAGCCTTTGCCAAAAGGCTCTTATATCCTTAAGACAGAATATTATGACGGTGACGCCTTAATATATTCAAATTCTCTTAAATGTCTGAATATGAAGGTCATTACCACAAACTTTGAGAATAATATTTTGAGTTGTTCTTTTGATTTTACTGCTTTTAAGGAACCAAAGGTTTCAATGATAACTCTCTCACAAGGAGAGCGAGTTTTTGCCGGCGGCTCCTATAACAATAATAAGGCATTTAGTGAAGCTTGGGATATGTCAAATTACCCCAAAGGCGAGTATGAACTGTTTGTAAACGTTTTAGGGGAATATAAAGAAATAATTACCATAAACAAAGAATAAAAAAAATGAGCCTACCGGCTCATTTTTTATTTATAATCTATTGTTTTTTCTCTTGACTTTTTTTTTAAATATGTTATAATTTAATTGGAATTGTAATTGTTTCTTTTGCAATTACAATTCACAATTTAATACTATTCCAAATTCCAAAAAGTCTTAATGTCCATTCCCCTAAAGCCAAATCCCAAATTCCTCTAAAACCTCTAATTATTAATATAAAATTGCGTAGCAAATTCTAAGAAAAAATTATTTAAAAAAATGAAATCCGGGAAATAAATTTCTACGAATTTATTTTGTATTTTTCATTATTTTCTGATTTCTATTTTTCACCGGGAATTAAAGTTGGCTTTATATATATAGAATACTCTCTTATAAACTCCCCTTTAATCATTTTCTCCAAAAGTTCAATGGCTTTCAGGCAACACACATCGTGATCATAAGCTATTTGAGTCACATTATACCCCTTTGGTATATCTAAATTTTTACTTGATTGAGTATAAATAGGCACTTGTTTAAGAAAATCATATTTTTCAAACAAGGGCGTGGCAAAAATAAACAATGTATCATCCAAGAAAAATACTGCATCCGGTGTTTTCTTAACAGAGTCAAAAGCTTCCTTTATTCGATTTATATTAATGGTTTTATCCTTTGACGGAGTAATCTTAAACAATTTATACTTTTCAAAATATATTTCAATGGGGTAATAATAATACTCTTCTCTGAAACTTTTCTTTTTCTTCTGAAAATTACTTTTTATGTTAAAAACCAAAATATCTTTATATTTATTCTTTTTTATAATATCAAGCAAAATGTTAAAAAAACCGTTAACATCCAGCAAAACAGCGGGATAGCCTATGGTGACGGCACGTTGTATTGAAACACATGGCACATTTATTTTACTTATTGTTTCTCTGTCCGAAGTAAAGGAATAAAAATCTATTATACCTAAAAGTTGACCGGACAGTTCATCTAAGGTTTTTTGCAAATCCATAGCACCGTTATTCATAAAAACAACAGGTTTATATCCCATATCTACAATATGTTCTTTTAATTTTCGGAGAACATTCCTGTTTGAATGACGAATCTCCCCGGTAAAAGCTCTTAGATCCGTTAATATTAAAATATACTCTTGTTTAACTTCTGTTTTCTTTACAAAAGTTCCCCTTCCTCTTATTCTCTCTAACAATCCTTCCGAACACAACTCGTTTATGGCATCCTTAGCTGTGCCTCTTGACATTTCAAACATATCACTTAATTGATTTTCAGATAAAACCTTATCCCCGTATTTCCAAGTGCCTTTTGAGATATTGTTTTTAATATAATTCTTTATTTTTTCTTTCTTTGTCATATTGAGTTCCTATTAAAATTCTTTCCTATAATTATTATAACATAAATACACAAATCTTACAAATCACTAAGTTGATTAATCAACTTTTTTTGCAAAAACACAGAAAAAACCTTTACAAAAACCATTGATTTGTGGTATAATAATTATATAAAACCGAAAAAGATTTCCTTTATAGGTATCTTATTTGGTTAAAAAAATAATTGGAGGAACATCAAATGTTCAAAAAAGGTTTCACCCTTATAGAATTGTTGGTGGTAATCGCCATTATCGCCATTCTTGCAGCAATTCTATTCCCCGTTTTCGCACAAGCAAGAGAAAAGGCCAGACAAGCAAGCTGTTTGTCAAATGTTAAACAAATAGGAACTGCCTTGCAGCTCTATGTAGACGACTACGAAGAATCACTCCCTATGGGTGGTTTAAGTAACGTTATAGACGGAGCTGTTAACCCGACTTTGCCGGGAGATTGGGCAAACAATTACCCGGGAAGTAAGTTTGGTGGCAAAATGTATTCTTGGATGAACTGGGGTCCCGATATGCAAATGACTTGGATGGACCAAATATTCCCATACGTTAAAAATGTTAATATGTATACATGTCCCAGCAACGGAAAAAACATACCCGGTTACGCTATGAACATTTTGGTTAGAAGATACTACACAGACCACAGCAAAACCATTATTTCATTAAGTATGTTAAAGAGCACCGCAGATTTTGTATTTGCAGCTGACAACATCAGATTACTCAACAATTCACAAGGAACCATTGAAGTTGGACCTTACGCCAGTGACTACACAAAATGTGAAGTTCAAGACGCTATCCAAAACACAATAACCAACGGTTCCACAGGATTGGAAAACAAATATGCAGCAGGTAAGCACAACGGCGGTTCTAACCTTGTAATGGCTGACGGTCACGCCAAATACTTCAAGAGAAGCCAGGGTCCTTGGGACTTGTCCGTTCACACAAGTGGATTAGGTTATGGTAATCCTTATTGGGATTACACTGCACAATAAGTTAAACTTAACCATAGCAGATTTTAAAATTCACAATATATCTCCTTTTTCAAAAGGGAAAATAATGTCCCCCATTTTGGGGGATTTTTTATAAATAATTAGGTTTTGATTATGAAAAAATATTGTATTATACTATGCTTAATATTACTCACATCTATCCTCAATGCAGACAAAGCCGCTTTAATCTATTCTTCTTTTACAGATTATCAAGGAAAAAATATATACGATAAAACTTTAAAAGAAGCAAATATAGACATAGATTATTATGAAAACATTGAGATAGATAAACTTTGTGCCAATATAAATAATTATGATATTGTAATAGGATCAATCATATATAATTATTCCAACACAGTGGATTTTTCTCTATACGGAAAAGCTTTTTATGATTATGTGTATAATGGGGGCGCCTTAATCCTCACTGATATGCACTACACCCAATTGACAGATTGGGTGCCAAAAGTATTTGGGTTAGATTATATGGCCGGTGACCATAAACCGGATTTAGACAGAACCAATACTATTTTCACATCTCCTCACCACCCATTAATAAGAGATGTGGTTTTTATACACGAAACTTGGGGCGAATCAATTAAAGTATCACCGGAATACAGTATTCTTTCCGTAAATGTGAACGGAAAACCTGATATTGTTTACAAAGAAATAGGAAAAGGACTTTTGTTTGTCAGCAACCTATGTGCCATGCAATCTTTTCCCACACCCGAGATTTTCAATAATATTTTAGCTTATGTCCGTTCAAAGAAAGAAAGGAAACCCATTATAGCGGAAAGCATTAACATATCATCAAAACCCACAAAGAAGAAAAAACTTAACTATATTCCCCCGTTGGAAGGTGCAAAAGGAAAGGTTAAAAACCATGAAGAGGAAGAAGCCACAAGATGTGAGTGGCAAGTCCACAAAGACGAAAAGGGAATTTATTTTTCCTTTGAATGTTATGATAATGATTTAATTAATACCGTAAACACAGAAGAAGCTGTATTTAATGATGATTGTATAGAAATATATTTAAAACCAAACTTAACAATAGGCACAGGAGATACATATTATTTTGTTTTTAATCAAAACAACAATATTTACGATGCCAAAAATTATTTCCCTAATTATGATACATATATTGAATCAAATGCCAAAGTCTTATCACAAAAAAACAAATGGACTTTAGATATATTTATACCCTATTCTTCTATTGGTATAAATAAGGATGTAAATTTAGATGAAAAATCTCCTTTTTATTTCAATATAGTCAGAGTTTATCACCCATTTAAAGACAACGAAGGATTATACTCTCATTCTCCCAACCAAATCATGGCTGACACAAACACTTGGGGAACTCTAAACTTTGATACACCCATAAAAACAAAACTTTTCAAAATAACCACACCCATTACACTTACAGTGCCGGAAGATGTATCTGTGGGAGAAAATATTTTTAAAACAAACATAAAAACAAATATACAAATAAAGGATTTGACAACGGGAGATATTTATCAAGGAAAATTAGGGGAGTGTAAAGTTAATATTAAAAAACCCGGGGAGCATATTTTCATAGCTTCCGCAATTGATAAGAATATGATCTTGGCTACTTCTCCTTCTGTTAAAATAAATGCTACGGATGTTTTTAATATCAAGGTGGTTTACCCTTTATACAGAGATATAGTTCAGTCAAAAGACCCTGACAAAACTATGGAAATTCATTTGACTACAATATACCAAAACCCAAAGGCTTATTATATAGTGGAATTAAAAAATGATAACAAAACCATCATAACCAAAACAGAAAAAGCTACGCCCGACATTCCTTTTGTTTTCACTTACGATTTATCAAATTTACCTGTAGGAGATTATAATTATACAATTACTTTAAAAGAGGGAGAGAAATCTATAAAAACCTTAACAAAAACTTTTAAGATTCTTCCTCCCGCCTCATTTGAGGTCACCTTTGACAAAAAGAAAATCTGCTATATAAACGGAGAGCCTTTCTTCCCAATAGGATTATACCATTTAGCATATACAGAAATCAAATGGCTTAATGACAGCAAAAAAGAAGGAGTGCCTGAGCTAAATTTGGATGAAGTAAACAAACAAGCTGCGGAAAGAGGATTTAATTTGGTAACTACCTTGAATTGGTATGATTCTTATCCCTATTCCAAAGAAAGGGCTGATTCCGCTTTAAAACAGGGTATGATTTATAATTTAGAATTAGGTAAGGTATCAGACTCTGAAGAAATTAAAAAAATGGTGGAAACCTTTAATCAATGGAATACGGGGCTGTTTTATTATACTGTTGATGAACCTATTGACGAGTCCCTTGATATGGCTATTGATATTTATGAAAAATTAAAAGTTATGGACCCTCATAGGCCTTGTTGTGCCTCTGTGGCATATCCCGGTGTGTTTTATGGAGCAAACAAAGCATTTGACATTATGATGCCTGATACTTATTTATTTAGAAACAGCCATCCATCTATTGCGGGATTATTGGACCCTATAAATGTTGCCAAAGATGCTTGCAATAACGAAAAACCTATTTGGGCGACTCTTCAAGCCTTTGGATGGATTGAAGGGGGTATGAGTGTGCCTACACTTGAAGAATTGAGAGCACAGCAATATTTCTATCTTACACAAGGTGTCACAGGATTATTTTGGTATGGATTAACATCTCCGGAAAAAGATCCGGTAGCAAACTACGGACTTTGGTATATGGGAGATGACCCTATGTGGGATTATTTCAAAATACTAAACAGTGAGATAAAAAGGGTTTCTAATATTTTATTTAAAGGAAATAACATAGGTCCTCTTGAAGGAGATAATGACAAAATCTATTCCAATGTATGGGAGGTAGATAATAACAAATATGCCATAATCGTGAACCCCGAAAGAGAGCCTTTAAGTGTCACATACGATATTAAAGGAGAAATTACACCCTTCTTTGAAGAATATAAATATAATATCACACAATCAGAAGGAAAAACCACATTTAACCTTAATGAACTTGAATGTGTGATAATTAAATATTAAAAAAGCCCCTTTTGGGGGCTTTTTATTTTAACATATCTTCAATTATTCTTATTTTCTCATTAATCATATCTATACTATCAGAATAATATCCGTCTATTCGCTCTTTTAGGTTTAGATATGGTGCTTCTTCGTATATATGTAAAGCATCTTTGGAGTTTTGAAGTTCTTCTCGTAAAATATCTTCATAAGGTGCGTTCTCTATATCTCTTGCCACCAAATATTTAAACAAGTTTTTACAGGTCACCA
>JAFSVJ010000060.1 GCA_017445025.1 Abditibacteriota bacterium
AAATTTTAAAAAAAATTGTTTTTTTTTGTTTTTTTGACGATTTTTGCCCAAAATATGGCTTTTTTTTAATAAAAATGCCACCCAAAATTGGGCGGCATATTTTTGCAAATTAACGCTTGGAGAATTGGAATCCTCTTCTTGCCTTTTTGCGTCCGTATTTCTTTCTTTCTTTTACTCTCGGATCTCTGGTTAAAAAACCACCTCTTCTGAGAGTTGTTTTGTAAGCTTCTTCGTCCATTTGAACAAGAGCAATTGATATACCATGTCTTACGGCACCGGCTTGACCTGAAATTCCGCCACCCTTAGCTGTTGCCCAAACATCGTATTTACCCAATGCATCTACTGCCACAAACGGTTGGTTAATCAATAACTCAAGAGATTTTCTGCCAACATAGTCGGCCATAGGCTTACCGTTAATTATAACGTTGCCTTCACCGGGGGATAACCATACTCTTGCAACGGCATCCTTACGCTTACCGGTTCCATATTTTCTGTTGTTTTTCAATTTGATTCCTCTTTAGATTTTATATGGAGTTATAAACTATGATTACCATAAAGGAAATGAACCCTTACATATTTCATAATTTACCTATATAAGGGAGATTACTCTCCCTAATATTAAAACTTAATTTCTTGTGGGTTTTGGCTTGCTTGCTTATGCTCACTGCCGGCATAAATTCTACACTTTTTAAGCATATTTCTGCCAAGAGTGTTCTTTGGAAGCATTCCCCAAATCACCTTATTAACAAGCTTAACAGGTTGATTTTCAAGCATTTCGCCTCTTTTCTTTTCCTTTAAACCTCCCGGATATCCGGTGTGGTGGTAAATAGGCTCCATTTTCTTGTTGTTTCCCGTTAATCTAACCTTATCTGCATTAATGATAACCACATGGTCACCACAATCAACATTAGGTGTATATTCAGGCTTATTCTTGCCTCTAAGGATCTTTGCAGCTTCTACAGCCAAACGACCTACAGGCATATTTGTGGCATCTATAAGATACCATTTTCTGTTCTTAAGCATTTCTTCATGCTTTGCCCAATATGTCTTCATTTAGTATCCTCTTTAATATTCTGTTCTCACAAAAAACAAACCCTTTGAGGGAGCACATATCCCCGCTTTTTGTCTGTCTCGTGAATTTAATATGCTTTGCATATCTTGTGCCTCTCGTTTACCCCTTCCTACTTCACAAAGAGTTCCGACTATGTTCCTAACCATACTTCTCGTAAAAGCATTGGCACATATCTCTATATTAATATAATCTTTTTCTCTATATATATTAATATAGTAAACATCTCTTTCCGTAATATCGGGATAAGAAGCGTCGGTAAATGCTTTAAAATCTTTATGACCTACCAGATATTCGGAAGCTTCTTTCATAGCCTCCAAATTTAACCTATCTCGCACAAACCAAGAATATCGGCTTCCTATTGCATTTCGGGTTAAACCATTAAAAATAACATATCTATACACTCTTTTCTTAGCACTGTATCGAGAATTAAAGCTTTCCTCAACTTTGGATACTTCCTTTATGCTTATATCCTCCGGCAACATTGAATTAAGAGCGTCTCTTAAATTTTCAACTTCAACCCTTAGGTCACAGGATTTAAAATTACAAACTTGTCCCATAGCATGAACGCCTGTATCCGTGCGTCCCGCACAATATAGCACAAAATCATCTTTTACAAGAACTCTTAAAGCTTTTTCAAGCTCAGCTTGAACCGTATGAGCATTTTCTTGAATTTGATAACCATGATATGCTGTGCCATCATATTCAATGACAAGTTTAATATTCATTAATCAAAAGCTATCTCAAGTTTAACCAAAGAAGCGTTATCACCTCTTCTGAAACCAACCTTAACGATTCTTGTGTAACCGCTACTCTTATCGGAAAGCTTTGGAGCTATGTTTTCAAAAAGCTTTACCATAGCATCTCTTTCTCTTATAGCTTTCTTGGCTTCTTTTTGCTTCTCACCCTTCATAGCCAAAACTTCTCTTGGCATTTTTGGTGCGGGTAATAATTTTCTGGCTAATCTTCTTGCGTGAACGGCTTTAGCTTTTTCGTCTGCTGTCATATCGTCGAAGGATTTTCCGGCATAACCTTTCTTGGCTGTGGTGACAAGCTTTTCAAAAATAGGTCTTGCTTCTTTTGCCTTTTGTTCAGTTGTAACAATACCCTCGTTTATGATTAGATTTCTAACTAAACCTTTCAAAAGGGCTTTACGCTGATCGGCAGGCATATTTAATCTTCGACCCGCAACTTTATGTCGCATAATATATATCCACCTTAGTAGTATTTTTTAAAAGAATCGACCTTACCGGGATTATTTCTTAATTTCAAATCCCAGCTCTTCAAGTTTTAATTTAACTTCGTCAAGAGAAACTTTACCAAAAGACTTAATCTTTAAGAGTTCGCTTTCACTGTATTTTGTAAGCTCTCGAACTGTCTTAATATTTTCTCTTGCCAAACAGTTCTTTGTTCTATGTGAGAACTGAAGTGTTTCAACACTTCTGTCAAGCATTTGCTCTTTGCTCGCAGCCTTATCCATAGGTCCAAATTGAAGACCGGCGATATTTAACTGACCGGCACAACTTCCAATCATGGTAAACATAACTATCAGTTGTTCGCAAGCGCTTCTTAAAGCGTCAGATGCTTTTACTGTTCCGTTAGTTGTAATATCAATAACCAATCTTTCAAAATTAGTGTTTTGACCTACACGACAAGGATCTACGCTATAACCCACCTTAACAATAGGAGAAAATACACTTGCCATAGGTATAATTCCTATTTTATCGGGAACGTGATGCTCAAGTTGTTTTTCGGGAAGTCTGTAACCTTTTCCCCTTTCAACTGTCATATCAATCTTAAATTCAGCGTCCTCATCTGTAATAAAACAAAGATAAACATCCTTATTTACAACTTCAACACCCTCAGAACATTCAGTTCTGTCACCGGTCACTTCTCCCTTTCCTTGAACGTCAATTCTGATAACACCGCTTTCTACATTATCAGCAAGTTTAACATACATATTACGGAGATTAAGCATTAAATCAGTCACATCTTCCTTAACGCCCGGTATGGGTTTAAATTCATGCTCAATATAAGGACATTCTTTATCGGAAGGATCTTTCTTGTGAATGCATATTGATGTGACTGCGGCTCCTTCTATGCCGGAAAGCAAAAGTCTTCTCAAAGCATTACCTAATGTATTACCCATTCCTTGCTCTAATGGTTCTACAATAAATTGTCCTATTGTATCTTCATCGGAACGAATCTCTATTTTGGGTTCAATATTCATATAAACCTCCGATTATCGTGAGTAGTATTCAACTATTAACTGTTCCTGAATTTCTGTATCAATGTCGGCTCTTACGGGTATATTTAGAACTGTTCCCTTCATAGCTTCATTATCTACAGATAACCATCCGGGGGTTTTTGTTCCTTTGGTTTTTCCGATACATTCTTGCAAATGTTTATGATCCTTTGATTTTTCGGCAACTTCAATAACATCGCCTGCTTTAACCTTATAAGAAGGAATGTCAACTCTCTTTCCGTTTACCAAAAGGTGACCGTGACCTACAAATTGACGAGATTGTGCTCTTGAAGAAGTCCAACCCAATCTGTAAGCAACATTGTCCAATCTTAATTCAAGTAATACAAGCAAATTTTCACCTGTAACACCGGGAAGACGAACAGCTTCTTTAACTGCCAAAGAGAATTGTTTTTCTCTCATTCCATACATTCTTTTTAATTTTTGTTTTTCTCTAAGCTGCTGACCATAGTCGGAAAGCTTTCTCTGTGTGGCTCCATGCATACCGGGCACTTTATTTCGTCTTTCAATAGCACATGCCTTTGTGTAACATCTATCACCCTTCAAATAAAGTTTAACGCCTTCACGTCTGCACTTCTTGCAGCTTGCATTTAGTGAACTCATAATACTCTCCTATTAAACTCTTCTTATCTTAGGTGGTCTGCATCCATTGTGAGGCAACGGAGTCACATCCTTAATTTTAATGACTTCAAGTCCTGCGGTAGCAAGAGCTCTTATAGCAGTTTCTCTACCGGAACCGGGACCCTTAACCATTACTTCGACCTTTCTCATACCATGTTCCATTGCTGCTTTAGCTGCCTTTTCGGCTGCCAGTGAAGCGGCAAAAGGAGTGCTCTTTTTGGAACCTTTATATCCACAGGTTCCTGCGGAAGCCCAAGATATAACCATACCATTTGCATCTGAGATAGAAACAAGAGTATTGTTAAAAGTGCTCTTAATATGAGCAACGCCTTGAGCAATGTTTTTCTTCGGCTTAGCTTTAGTGCTTGCGCCGGCTTTGTTCTTAAGCATTTATACCCTCCTATTTCTTCTTTCCGCTAACGGTTCTCTTTGGACCCTTACGCGTTCTTGCATTAGTCTTTGTTCTTTGACCACGAACAGGAAGATTAGCTTTGTGTCTTCTTCCTCTGTTGCAACCAATTTCTATAAGACGTCGGATTGTCATTGCAACCTCACGCCTGAGGTCACCTTCAACAGTATAACTGTTTTCAATTACTTTTCTGAGGCTTCCGACCTGTGCCTCAGTTAGATCCTTCACACGGATATTAGGATCAACACCGGCTGTTGCCAATATCTTTCGAGAACTGGTTAAACCAATACCGAAAATATAGGTAAGACCGTATTCAATCCTCTTCTCACGCGGAAGATCCACACCTGCAATTCTTGCCAAGTTATGTTTTCCTCCAATAACTTTTTTCTTGTATCCGAATTGTTTTTAGCAATAATAAGCCTTTATTGCTGTTTAGCCTTGTCTTTGTTTGTGTTTAGGATACGCACTGCAAATCACTCTGACAACGCCATGTCTTTTGATGACTTTGCATTTATCACACATAGGCTTTACTGAAGCTCTAACCTTCATTTTCACCTCGCTTTGTTTCCAAGAGGTTTTATGCCCAAAACATTGAAAACACTTAGTTTAAAAAAGAGTCACACAAAAAAAACTCTTATTAGGCAAAATATATTATACCACATTTTGCACTAATAAGTCAAGTTTTAAGACATCAATATTAAATTATAATAAAAAAATTTGCAGAAAAATTACTTAAATCTATATACTATTCTGCCTCTGTTTAAATCATAAGGGCTAAGCTCAACATTTACTCTGTCACCGGGAAGGATTCTAATGTAATGCATTCTCATTTTACCTGAAATATGAGCAAGAACTATATGCCCGTTTGGCAATTCCACTCTAAAGGATGCATTAGGAAGAGCCTCCACAACCTTACCTTCAAGAGTAATTGCTTCTTCTTTTGCCATAAAATAAATCTCCTAAATAAAATCTTTTACCAAAAATATCCTCCTCGTATAGAGGAGGAATTATAATTATCTGTCCAAGCTCTTTGGTGATTTTAGAACTCTGTTGGAATATCTTGCTCCACCCACTATGTTGTTATCATAACCTATAGGACTGTTCTGTGGGCTGTATACTCTGATATCCATTTCATCAAGAACTCTGTTCCAATTTGCCAATTCTTCGTCTGTGGGGTTAGTCACATTTACGAAATTATCAATAGCAAAGCTTTCAAACTGGTTACTTGACCAAGTGAGCTTTGGAATATTATTATTATCAAAGGTGACTTCAATAGCTTCGCCTTGATACTTACCCTCAACCTCATAAATGATTTCATCATAGGGATTTTGATAATAATATTTAATATTTCCACTATATCCGTTCAAAATCAACCATTTTCCGTCATCCAAAACTTTCACATCAAGAGGAATGATAGGAGCTTTGATAGGAGCAAAGGTTGTTCTGTATGCTGCATTTCCGTTGTAAACTCTGTTATAGTAATTGCTTGAGAAAGGTTTAAATCTTCCCGGCAGATAATCCGTTCCCAAACCCGCAATTAATTTATCATAATTTGGATTATCAAAACCGAAATATCTACTTGGAACAGATCTGGTTCCGTCAAAGGTCCAGAAGTAATATACATATCCGTTTCTCACTTCTTGACTGTTTACCTTATACAAATTTGCACCAAACTCATCACATAAAACTAATTGAAGTTCGGAATAGTTTCTAACATCGCTTGAATTAAAGTTTCTGCCGTCAAGGTTTGCAATGGCAACTTTCTTCAAACCGGAAATATAAGGTGATATTCCGTCATAAATACTATCGTCAAAGATTGTATCTCCTTCTTTTCCGATACTGTCAAACATTCTACCGAATCTTATATTATAAGTATCTTGATTTGTCTTATTATAATCACTTACGGTTAATCTGTAATCATACATTACTACAGATCCGCCCTTAGCTTTTCTGATACCGTTTCTTTCGGCTGTATTATAATTGGCAATACCGGCAACTACAGCTCTAAACTCATTTCCGCTGGCGTCTTTTACTTTTTCAGTAATATCAACACTTACGAAATTATTCTTGTTTCCGGGAATAATATCATAGGATACCCAGTTAAGATAAGGAATAACGTTTCCGTTGTCCATAAATCCGTTATTGATAATATTACCGTTATCATCTGTATCAATAACAAGGTCCATAACTCTCTTATTTGTAGAGTCTGCAACAAGGAAGTGGTTATAGGTAACACCGCTCTTTGAATCTGTCCAGAATACAAAGTCGTTTACATAACCAAGTTCCAAGCTTGAACCGGCTCTAAGCAAACCGTATGGGTCTGCAAAGGCCCCAAACATCCACCATTGACCGTTAGAACCTGATACATTTCTGCTCAATAATGCACCGGATTTATCTATTACAAAGATAATCTTTGTGCTTGCGTCGGCAACTGCTATATGTCCGTTATCAAATACATATCTGGCTCGGACAGGATTCTCCAAAGCGAATTCCATATCATTTCCGTTACCGTCATCATATTCTATGGTAGAAAGTCTCCAAGCCACATTTCCGGCGGGGTCAATCTCTTCAAGAACACTGTTATCCAATATAAGAGTTTTAGCAGTCTCTAAATCGTAGACCTTTGCTCCGTCTGTAACAGCAATCTTGTTGGGGTTGGCAGAAATTTGAAGTTTATCATTTACTGTAATATCATTTCCTAAACTTGCAACCCTTATGTTATTCTCTCTTATTTTAACTCCGCCTGTGTTATTTCCTTTCAAAAGAACAGTGAAGACTTTATTTAACTTTTTAACACCAAATTCATCCTTCTCATCACCCAATACCATAACCTTATCTCTAACCACAATAGGCTTTCCAAAGGTTTCCGTATTTCCCGGAAGAACACTATACCACTTAACCATATTCCAAGCACTCAAATCAACATAAACTTGTTTGTCTACATTGGTTCCGGCACTGTTGGAAATAGGAACTGATACAGAACCTAAACTGTTATTATATGATGCTATATCTAAAGTTGAACAAGTTCCCGGGAATATGGGTAAGAATGTTCTTACGGGAGCGGGTGCTCTCATATCCAAAATCCATTCCAACTGAACAAAGACCGGTAATGAAGAAGTTATCATTTGAGTTTTACCGTTTTTGTTAAAGAAATTCATATTATTAACATTAATAATACCTCTTTCAAAATCAGCGGAATTATAATTAAACACACTATCTGTGAAAGCAATTTCTGTATCATAAACGGAAGGTTGATAAATTCTCGGTGAATAATTAACTTCCCGAACATGACCTTGGTGATTAATTTGGTTATATTTTATTCTAACAGGATTTCTGTCAGCGTCCACAAGATGTATCTCTGGAGTAGAATTTCCGTCAAGACATATAATTGCACTTCGCTTCCACATACCCATATCAGCTGTGACTGAAACATAAATATCGTTGTCATAGCTTGTAATTCCGTTTACAAATACTCTTACATCACCGGTTGCATAATAAGGTAATCCCCAATCTATATTACTGAATATAGATATATCTTGGTTAAGAGGGTTCTTTACTGAATTGAAACCGGCGTGAGGTAAGTATGACCATTGTGGGTATCTTGAATATGTGCCCTGTCTTAAGTCCTCCATAAAGGCTTGTTTATTTATATAATGAAGTTCACTACCATCACCATCGTTGGTATGAGCAGTTTTGGCAGTCTCATAAACTACACCATTTCTTAATGCCACAAGTTCCTGATGAATATCAAACATACCGGTAGCGAAAGGCAATCCGCTTCTGAGAGCTGTTCCGTATTTTGGAACATAGTCCAAAACAAAGGTCATCTCTTGCGTGGGAAGATCTGTAGTGCCCGGTAGATCGTTTACCAAAACGATTTTACGGTCACTTGTTTCTTCTGTGTTTAATTGAATATAACCGTTTCTTTTTATAGACTTACCGCTAAAGTTAATCTTATAATCCCAATTGGATGTATGATTATTACTGTAAGGAGTAAGTATATGATTATCGGCTCTTACGCTGATAAACACATCATCGGGAGTGGTTGCTTCGCTGTCAGCCAAAACAAAAGTATTATTTCCGGTAATATTTGGAAAACCGCAATAGTTGGGAATAATTTGGTTATAAGGCTCCACATTTCTCGGTTGTCTTCTACTGATTTCTCCTTCAATAGCAATAGGCACAGAGCAGAAGAGGTAGGAATATGTAGCTGTGGTATCATTCAAAACAACCCAATTTATGGTTGTGACCATTGAACCATACATATCTTTATAACTGTTCTTTATGGGGGCTGCCATTATTTTAGAATTGGCATTTGAAACTCCTTTGGTCACCCAACTGTATTTGGCTTTTCCGCTATCCAAAAAGTATGTATTTACACAGTTAAGGTCACCTTTATCATCTACGAAATATGCCCAATAGTCATTAACTACAGGAGCAAATTCCAAAGTTTCATTACATGTGTTCTCCGTTGTGTATAATTTGAACCAAGTCACACGATTTGTGCTTACGGATTTGTCGTTTTCAAAATCTATTGTGCACATATAGAGACTTCCTTTTGCGTCATACATCACAAAAGTTCCGTCTCCCATATACTCAGGTCTTGATAAGTTTTCATCAGGCACTTCACCGTTAGCACCATCTGTTAAATCAAAACCTTCGCAATAAAATTTATCACCATTTACATAGTATGTGGTGCCACCTACTACAATAGGCATATCACCATAGTAAGAAGCAGTTGAAAGAAGGCTTTCACCTAAAGTTGCTGCATTTCGTGTCAAGTTTCGTGAACTGTTGTCACACAATAAATTATATAATAAATTAGCTGTATCTTTAAATCTGTTGTTTTGAGCATCATATTCGGGGAAACCTGAGTAAATATATACCAAAGTTCCCAAACCATATTTATAATATGCCAGTGGTGTATCTATTTCATGTAATCTGCTACTGCTGTTATTGGAATTCTTATAATGAAGAGCTTCAAAAGGTTTTTCAAGACCATAATAGGTTATAAAACCGCTTCCACTGTTACTAAATGAATAGCTACTTGATGAATTATAAGGGAAATTGGACATAACAGAATTGTTATTTGGTGAAAAAGACTGTGAGCTTGTATTTGTGGCAGATGTATCAACCACAATACCTCCGGTCCAAGCATAAAATGCCAACTGATCCCAATAATCCTTCATGCTTCCGAAAACTATGTCATAATTCTTTAAAACATTATAAGAAAGTTCATCAGAGGTCAATATCCAATAGTTTGCGGCACCGTCACTTTTTCTCGGATTATACAAATATATATCCGCATCATAACCTGTAGAACCTCTTAAAACTTCTCTGTAATTATTGAAGTTTTCAAGGATATACTTGGCTTGAGCAGGTTGAGTTGAACTTGTGTTGGGCAAAACCATACAAGCTCTTATTTTGGTTCCGGCTGAATATGAAACACTTTCAGCCATAACCCCCACAGCCACACAAACAAGTATTGAAATTATTAAAATTTTAAAGATCAGTTTTTTCATTATAATCACCGACTTTTAGTTATAATATTCTTATTATATAAAAAACAAAAGCAAAGGATATGACTATTTGCATCTCCCCTTTGCTTTTGGAAAATAATTACTCTACTATTCCTTTATATACGAGAGTGCTTGAAACAGGTAATTTAGGAGTAATCGGCAAAACTCTGCCCCAACTATCATATCTGATTGGTTCACTGCCTGTCAGAGGATATGTTATAGTATCGTCATAGAGAATTGTTAATCCTTGTCCTCCATGGTATGATAATTTACCTGCAATGGCACTACCGGTCTTATTGGTATCGGGGTGATAGGTGGTTCCCCATTTCTGCATCCAACTGGATTGGTCGCTTCTGCTGGCACTGGCGTTTTCACTGATAGCACCATCAATAATAACTCTGACATCAAGAGGTTTACCGAAGGACCAAACATTATCGTTATAGCTCTTCATATTGTCAGGTTCAAACCAATAACCGGGAATTACAAAGAAACTACCATTTTGAGCATATATCATAGCTTCGATTCTAACATCCATGGGGTTTACAAAACAGTTACCTAAGATATATTCACCCTTAGAAGCTTGATCAAGGAATATCTTAATAAACTGATCAACACCCACATTCATATTATAGAAATCGGAGTCATAAAGCCTATAAATGTAAGACTTATATTTCCAACCGCCGGCACTTAAAACATCCAAACCGGTTCCGCCGTCAATTGTATTCTTGGCAATGGGAGCACCGGAATAGTAAGCGTTACTGCTCTCACCCCATTCAATGGTCTTCCAATCTACATTATAATAGTTGAAAGTTTGCAAATAAGCATCGACTGTATCATAGTTTGAACTCTGTCTTATGGCAAAATTCCACTCTGTACCGTCAAAGAGATTCTCTTCACTTTCATAAGGACCGAATTGGAATCTCCATTGGAAATTAGAACCTATATCCAAAGGATTAAGTTTCAAGTGGAATGGCGGTTCGTTGGTATCTTCAACATCGCTTTCCACATTTGAACTACCAAGGCTCATTTCCGGTCTCATAAACATGGTTGTATTTACAACCACGTTCTTTCTTGCCAACAAACTTATGGCAGAGGATTTATCTGTAATACTGTATCCGTCTCTGTCAACAGCATTCAAAATATCTGTATTATTAGGTCTGTTCTTAAGAATATTACCTTCAATATAAATATTCTCATTGGAAACAACAGTAAGCTGTGTATCAGCGGGGAGCATACCCTTTATTCTGATATTACCTTCCGCATACAAAACACCGTTAGAGGGGTAATCCATAACACAAGTGGAACCCCACTCAGGTCTCATGTTACCGTTAGCATCACGCCATACAGTTGAGAAATTATTCTTATCAAAGTCAGTTCTTTGAATGGTAATATTATCAACTCCAAGGGTAATTACAACACCCTTAGGAATATAATAAGGACCTTGCCAGTTATCGTTAATACCATATCCGGGATTTAACCAGTCGGCTCTCAAACTGTAACCACCAAATAGAGTTTCTGATTCCTTTTGAACATCTCCGGTATTGTTAATGTAAATACCATCACCCCAACCAAACTCACCGGTCTTCTTTCCTTCAGCACTTCCGCCGGATATTATACTACCTGAGTTTTTGGTCAGTTGTCTGTATCTTGTTAAGCCGCCTCTTTCAAGTTTGAGATCGATTAAAGGAGCATCAAGCTCTTGGATCATACCACCGTCATCGGTTGTTTCCTTCTTAAACTCCTCTATATCAACTTGACTTGTCACATTGTTAAAATTCTGATCATATACGGAAACATTTCCACCTATAATTGAACCTGTAGATTCAATTATATCTCTCGGGGAAATAACTGTTTCTCCGCTTTGATTTGTATATTTCAAAGCTCTCAAAGCTAAGTTTACACTGTTAAAACGAACGGAACCGTTTACACGAACACTGGCACCACGTTTTGTGTAGTTGGTGTTTACTCTACCATAATCTTCTGTAAGCTCACCGCAACCCAAATCAAAAGTTGTGTTTCTCTTATCTTTATTTGTTATAAAACGACCATAATCTGTAATACCAATAGGCTTGTATGCCAAAAGATAGAACTGAGTTCCGTTATCCTTGTAAGGCTTCATGGTTGTAGGGTCGTCAGGGTCTACATTACCTTTTCTTGCAATACTTTCAATCTTAATATATTTTCTTGAAGCATCATAATAATTGGCAATAAATCCACCTTGACTTACATCATAAGAAACGGGATCATAGGTTACTCTAACAAGGAATCTGTTATCACCACTGTTAATTCTTGAATAACCACCATTAGGACCTGCATAAATAACTCCGTCCTTATATAACTCTTCCGGCCAATAAGGAATTAACCATTGGTAGTCCGGGTCGCTTTCAGCCAAAGAAACAAAATCACTGCGAACATCACTTTGTGCGGGAGGAGTGTTAATATTAGGCAATGTCCAATCGTTAACCATACTTATATTGTCAGGTTCCGGACGCCAGTCTGCTCCTTCCGGTGAATACACCAGCATTTTATTACAATATTCAATACCGTCACTTGCTACTTGCTCAATAGTTGACTTTGCAACAAACCTGTTGGCATGTCTTAGGTTTACTGTCACCATGGTTATAAACAAACCAAGCATTATTGACAATAATACCAAGATTATCAAGGCAAGAACTAATGTGAAACCTTTGTTGTTCTTAATCATCTTATTTCCCTACTTCAATGAGTTTCCTACAACAACTCTTTCGTTTATTGAACCTGTTCGAGGCTTCTTATAAGTATCCCAAACCACACTCATGTTAAGATTAACATCTATAACTTGATTGGTTAAGTAAGAAACCGTAATTTTATCGGTTTTTTTGTTAAATTGTATTCTGTATGACTTAATTCTCGGAATATCTCTATATTTTATAGGATATATACCATGAGATGGATCATGATTTAATAGAGCTTTCCAATATATAATTCCTTTTTCGTAATCAATTTTATATTGGTTGAAGTTTAACTGACCTATACTGAAAGCGGCTCTTTGGTATTTAACCGTAGAAACTGTTTCATTATATAAATCATTATAATTATAACCTAAGTCAACAAATGAATAGTTGCTTCCGTTTACCCAGTATGCATTGTAGTATTCCACATCCTCACTGCCGGGAACAATTGTAGCATTTGAATATGGGTTGAATCTATATGCATAAACTTCAAGCTCAGGATAATACACAAATCTTATTTTATCAGGATCATCATTATCAAGATTAGGATCTACAGTTTGTATATCTTCATCCAAACCGGGCCAAGGAACGGGAACCATAGAAAAGTCCAAATATCCGTTTTCAGCATTGAACTTAAATGCCATTACTTGATCTAAGTCATCCACTTCACCGTTTGCCATATAGTTGTTAACATTAAATTCCAAATCACTGTCGTTAACATTAGGATTAATGTCATTCAAATTACTTACATGGTAAACATTTGCGTAATAATCATTTGAACCTACCAAATGCTTCATAACCCACTTGTCAACAGGTCTTTGGTTAGCCGGGTTAACTCTCACACAATCCACTTCCATGGAATTTCCGAGAAGAGCATATTTGGTTTTAAATGTGACGGGAGGAAAACCTTGATCGTCTTGGCTGTATGTGGTGCTGGCGTTGGGAACGGGAGTTTCACCGCTAATGGAAGCCGGAGTAAAGGATACAAGTTGGTTAACTTTATATGGGTGTCCTTCAACATAGTCATCACTCTTACATATTGCCAAATCCACACCTTCCAACATACCCACATTTTGAGCTATGGCTTTCCAATTTTCACAACAATCAGGGTGATAGAAAACATTAGGGTCTGTAATTCTCTTGTGGAGTCTCTTCTGATACTCTGCACTTGATGAAGACAAACCTTCCAAACTATATTCTTCAGGGAATAATCCGTTATCACTGACAGGGTCAAATTCAACTCTGTAAAGGATTAGCTGGTTTTCATCACCTTCAACAGATGTATCTCCGCTGTCGGGAAGCCAACCTTGTCCATCAGCTGTCACCCAATTGGCAATGTTGTTAGCATCTTCTGTAGTCATAATAGGAAATGCAGATGTTCCATTTTCTCTCAAACCAAGGAAATATCTGACAACAGTGGTGCTTTTTTCAACAGGAATCTTGGGAGTCACTTTTACATATTCTTCTGTGCCACAATAAGGACACTTGTTTATAGCCAATTCTTTTCCGGAGGATCTGTAATTTTCACCTCTTTCAAAAGTTCTCGGATAAGCTGTATTATGGTTAGGATTATCACAATAGAACTCTGTTTTTGGCATCATAAGGTTTATTACAGCATACTGCATTCTTATGGGAGAGGAAACCCCATTACCGTCTACGTCTACCAAACCGTTTACCGGCAAAAGCATAGGAGTAGATTCACTGTCGGCAACATACATAGCCTCAGAGATATCCTTTCTTATCATTTGCATAGCCACTCTTGAATTCTGTTGAGCGGTAGTATATGCGGCAGTCATTCTGTTGGTTTCCAAGGTTTTCATTATAGGAATGAGTAAGAGACCCATCAATACAATTGATATGGCTATTACTACCAAGAGTTCCATTAGGGTAAAACCCTTATAACTAAATTTCATCTCTTTTCCCATCATTTTATTTACCGTATACATCAAATATCATTTGGCGAGATCTGAATTCATCACCGCTTCTCCAGTAAGCACCCAATGATACAGAAGTTCCCTTGCAAGATATAATTTCTTTTACGTTTCTGCCTAAATCAACATAACAGGAAGCCTCATCGTCATTTTCAGGATAATCGGAAATCCTGTAAAGTTGACCGTAGAGAGTCTTTCCGTTTGTTGAAACGTAATCTACTATTATGTCACCACCTGCATAAGCTTGTGGGAAGTATAATCTGTCGCCGTTTACTCTAAAACCATATTCGTTCCATTCCAAACTATCATTTACATTGTAGTCGGTTCCGTCGGTAGAAAGAATAAACTCACTTGGAAGTTTACACATTCTGACAACCCAATCTTCTGCGGTTCTAAAGTAATATCTCAAAACTCTATCAGACAAAGGAACATCGTTTTGAATGGTATTTCCACGCCAGTCCACAAGCTTTGCGATATTTGTGTTAAACTGAACTATACCATTTTCGTAATCTATTTCAATATCACCGTCTGTTATTGGGAATACTCTTAATCCGGTTTGAGCATCCATTATCAATATAGACTGAGATATAACCAAATCACTTGCACTGGTCACTCTTCTACCTAATTGAAGATCTATTCTGTTGGTTGAAGTATTCATAGAACCTCTTATAAGACCTTCAAAAGTAGGTTCGTCCGGGTTTTCAGTTTCTGAACCGTCATCAATTTCTCCTGAACCGGCACTTAAAACTGAACCTAAACCAAGATTAATTTTAACTGTATTATCAAAGTTTGACGTTCTTGGGAATTGAATATCCTTAACATTGATTCTTGGGTCGTAGATTAAGTAATCTATAAATGCCTTCAAGGGTTCTTTTTCTCCGGCATCACCAAAATTAACCTTAGATCCTATTGGGTTGAACATAACTGTTCCCACAACAGGATCAGCCATTATAAATTGATAAGGGTCACTTGTAAAGTCACCGCTTCCGGTCACTTCTTCAAACACTCTGCATATTTCCAAACTGTCGGGAAGCATAACATAACCGTTTCCAACAGTCAAAAGCTGAGTGGTTCCCCTCTTTGTTTTTGTGTTAATATTATAATCTTGGAAAGTGCATGACCATTCGCCATTGTAGTTATCGGGAACATCAATGTAACCTTCTTTTCTAAAGGTTTGTCCTGTGGTCTGATGTCTAACCAAGTATGATATTTTGTAAACTCTGTCGTAATCCATACTTACGGCATAGTCTCCTGTATAAGCAAAGGAAGAAACAAATGCCAAGTAAAGTCTTCCGTCTCCACCTTCTGTCCAATATGAAGAATAAGCTGCATCATTCCACATATCAAGAGCGGGATTGGAACTTGAGAAACCTGCGTCAAGATTAGTCATAGGAGAACCGTAAACCACAAATCTGGAAAGTTTTCCTGTGTTGGCATCTCTTATGGTATCAATGGGACCAAACATTAATGTATACTTTCCACCATAGAAATTTCCGTTAGCTGTGGTGTAGAAATCTCCTCCGGGAATAACTGTGCTTTCTCCGATAACCTTTCTGCTATTGAGCAATTTATCTCTCTTGTAAGCACCGTTAATTTCCGTATATTCACCGTTTGTTTTAACAAACACATCCGGCTTTCCTTCGTTAGGGTTATCATTGATAACATTAACCGTATTACCGTTATCGTCACAGGGAACAACAGCTATAGGCATATTCTCCTGTCTCATGGTAAAGGCGGCAGCTCTGTCTTTCATGAGCCCCCCGGCAAATCCCACATTTCTGGAATTCTTTAATATATTAAAACCTTGGGGGAACATTCCGAACAAAACTAACAAACCGGCTGTTAAAACAAATATTGTAACCAGGACTTCAATAAGAGTAGATCCGGAGTTAGACAATATTCTATTTTCAAAAATAGACTTTTTCATAATATTCTCGTAAAAAATATATTATTAATATTAATATAATTACTATATTAATTATAAGGCGTAGTGGTTAGGCTCAATGGTCCACTTTGCGGATGCAACTTGCTTTGTATCAGAATATACATCTACGTGACCATCAAGGAAAAGAACCAAACATCTACCTCTTGTGGGGTATTCGTTTTGATTACCGGAGTATGGATAATCAGCGTGGTTCATACACCAACAAACAACAGTATTTGAAGGCGGGTTCTTCCACTTTAACTGTCTTGCATAGTCTTCGTCAGGGTTTTGGTTGTTTCTGAGCTTCCACCATTCTCTTGAGTAAGATAAAACAGCTGTTGGGTCTGAGTATCTTCCGTTTTCATCAACAATTGTTTCATCATTAATGTATGCTTCATAAGAAGAATAAGCGTAAATCTCTTTTGTAATATTTACATTATTCTTTTTGTAACTAACTACTGCAACAGCGTCTGTTGCTTCAAAACGGTCGTCCATAGGACAGTGGAAAGTTGTATAAGTGGGAAGATAATCCCCATTCAGTAAATTACCGGTTGTTTCATTAATGGGAATAATGTCTCCGTTGTCATCATACTGAGGCTCGGGAGCTAAGCCCTTTGGATATGCCTTATTATCTGAATGAAACATTTCGATAGCCATACCGATTTGCTTCATGTTATGCATACAAGTGCTTTGCTCTGTTTTTTCTCGAACAGATGACATTATAGGGAAAATAATGGCAGATAATATTGCGATTATTGCCATTACAACCAATAATTCTATTAATGTGAAACCTTTTTTTATCATAATTATAACCCTTATAAGCTATATTAAAACCTATTTTTACATATATTAGTCTATTTTAAAAATAGTATTGTTCCATAAATTTAAAAATTTTTTAAATTTTTTTATGGTTTAGGCATAAGAAATGCAACATAATACCAATTCCAGCCCTTTAAAATCAATTCAAAGAAAAATATTGAAACAAAAGCTCCCAAAACCATATAAGGTCCGAAAGGTATCATACCTTCTTTGGCATTTTCATCGTTTTTTCTCTCTCTTATAACTTTTTCTATGCTACCTATAACAGCTCCCACAAAAATAGCTATAAAGAAAGATGCCACAGCAGGCCATACACCATATTGGGCACTTGACAAAACAGCACCTATTGCACAGGCAAGGAGTGTATCTCCCCCGCCCATAGCTTCTCTTTTAAACAAAAGAGTGCCAAATAAAGTGATTAATATGAAAATCAAAAAGCAAACTAAAATTCCCCAAATTGAAGGAAGCATGGGAAAACTTATATCCGTCCAAGGAATTTTAATGTGCATGTAGGGGTCAAAACCCCCAACGGCATATTGTCCGGCTTTTATGATGTTGATAATATCTTTACACAGTCCCAAAGCTACCCCAAAAATAATCAAACTAATGGGAATTGTATATGTGTCAAAGTCTATCATAAATACACATATCAAAGAAGCGGCAAAGAGTGCATAAATAACACAATCAAGTGAATAGCCGAATTTCAAAAACAATCCCACAAACAATAGCCCTGTTATAAGCTCAATGGTAAAATACCGAGGACTTATAGGATCTTTGCAATATCTACATTTCCTGCCCAAAAACAAATATGAGAACAAAGGAAACAAGTCTAAAGGTCCTAATCTGTGTTTACACTTAGGGCAATGACTTGGGGGAAAGTTAATGTTAATACCATTAGGAAGTCTGTAAATAACCACATTTAAAAAACTTCCTATGGTAATTCCAAATAAAAAAGCAAATATAACACCAAAATAAAATAGACTTTTGGTGATATATATGTCAGAGTTAATAAAATCCATTTATATAGCAAAATAAGGGAAATTGAAGAAAAGATCAATTTCCCTTTATAAATTTATTCTCCGTTATCGTTAGACATATTCTCAATAATGGCGATAATAGGCATAAATACTGAAATAACAATAAATCCTACTATTCCACCAAGGAATATAATAAGCATAGGTTCAAGAGCGGCAGTCAGTGACGCAACAGCTGTATCAACTTCATCCTCATAGAACTCGGCAACCTTAACAAGCATAGGGTCAAGGGCACCGGATTCCTGACCGATAGCAATCATCTGAACTACCATTGGAGGGAAGAGTTTACTTCTCTCAAGAGGAGGAGCCATAGCTTCACCTTCTCGGATTGCTTCTCTCGTTTCAAAGATAGCATCTGAAACTATATCATTTGAAACCGTTCCGGCAACTGTTTCGAGAGCTTGCAAAATGGGAACACCGGAGGAGAGAAGAGTTGCAAGGGTTCTTGCAAAACGAGAAATACAAACCTTCAAGGTCAAAGGTCCGAAAACCGGAATTTTTAAACCTACCCAGTCACAAACTCTGTTACCGAATGAAGTCTTTCTGAAAGCTTTGAATGCTACCACAATCACGATAACAATTATACCCAATAACCACCATCTTTGCAGGATAAAATCCGAACACATTTTAAGGAATGCCGTGGTGGGAGGCAGTTCCGTCATACCAAGGTCGTTAAACATTTCCAAGAACTTAGGAATAACGAAGGTCATAAGGAACAACACGATACCTACAGCGGCACACATAACTACGGTAGGGTATGTCATAGCTGATTTAATCTTGTTCTTAAGCTTAACGTCCGCTTCAAGGAATTCTGACAATCTGTGAAGAGATTCTTCAAGGTTACCACCGATTTCACCGGCTCTGATCAAACCTACAAACAAACGGTCAAATATATTTGGATATTTAGCTAAAGATTTATTAAGCATGTTACCGGATTCAACATCCAACTTAACATCTTCAAGAACGGTTCTAAGCTTGGGACTTTCAACCTGTTCAGCCAAAACATTTAAACATCGAACTAAAGTAACACCGGCGTCAACCATAACAGAAAACTGTCTACACATAACAGACAGATGTTTGGTCTTAACACCACCCATTACTCTTCTGGCTTTCTTTACTGATTTTGTGGCTTTAATTTCCAAAACCACAAAGCCTTGTTCCACCAAACGAGCACGAAGCACATCTTCGCTATCGGCTTCAGCATTTCCTTCAAATACTGAGCCGGACTCATCTTTAATGGTATAAGCCCAACTTGCCATAGAAATTACCTCCTATTAAATTCCGGAGCCTGCACCTGATGCAATCATCTTCTTAAGTTCTTCTTGACTCATAGCTTTGCTTATGGCGTCATCGTATGTGATTAAGCCTTCTTCATAAAGCTTTTTAAGGTGCTGGTCCATAGTTTGCATACCTATACTATTACTTATCTGAATAATAGAGGTCATTTGGTGAGATTTTGCCTCACGTATCAAGTTACGAATAGCCGGAGTTCCAATCATAATCTCCATGGCAGCTATTCTTCCCTTTCCTGTTGCTCTCTTTAAGAGTTGCTGACACAAAATAGCTTGAAGAGAGTTAGAAAGCATAAGTCTTATCTGTTCCTGCTGTTCTGAAGGGAAAGAGTCTACAATTCTATCAACTGTGGAAGAAGCTGAATTGGTGTGCAAAGTTGCAAATACAAGGTGACCGGTTTCAGCAGCACGGATAGCGTTCTGCATGGTATCAAGGTCTCTCATTTCACCAACAAGAATAACATCAGGGTCTTCACGCATAGCAGCTCTTAATGCGTTACCGAAAGATTTGGTATCTACACCAACCTCTCTCTGGTTAACCAAACTCTTATTGTGGTTGTGAACAAACTCAACAGGGTCCTCAATGGTAATAATGTGTTCACTTCTCTCTCTGTTAATCTTTGAAATCATAGCGGCAAGAGTAGTGGATTTTCCACAACCGGTAGGTCCCGTCACAAGGATTAATCCTCTCGGTTTATTACAAATTTCATTAAGAATTGAAGGAAGTTGCATTTCTTCAACGGTAGGAATCTTAACCGGAATAACACGGAAGGCACCTGCCATATTTCCTCTATCCCTCAAAATGTTAACTCTAAAACGAGCTAAATTTTCTACATAGTAAGAAATATCAAGTTCCCAGTTTTCTTCAAACTTTTGAATCTGTTCATCGTTTAAAATATCATAAATAACCCTTTGAAGAAGAGTGGCTTTTAAATTTTCATAATTTAACTTTTTAAGACCACCGTCTCTTCTGATGGTGGGAGGCATACCTACAGCAAGGTGTAAGTCGGAACCACCCAAGTTAACCATTTCAGTCAAAAGGTCATCAAGGTGAATATCGTTTAAAGGTCTCGGAGGTCCGGGAGGTCCTAATCTAATTTCCTCTTCAACTTTTGGGGCTGCGGGAGCAGCCGGTGGTGCTGCGGGAGGAGCGGCGGGTGGAGGTGTTGCTCCTTTTACTTCTTCAGCCATATATATCTCCTTAATAAATCTACTATGTACCTGCGGTAAATACAACTCTCATAACTTCATCAGGAGTTGTTATACCTTCAAGAACCTTACTCAAACCGTCTTCTTTCAATTCGTGCATACCTGCGGCTTTTGCAGCTTCACGAATGTTAGAAACAGGACTCTTACGAACAATGTGTTCACGAACTTCATCGTTAACAGTCATAAGCTCGTGGATACCAACTCTGCCCTTATAACCTGTGTTTCTACACTTTTCACAACCAACACCACGATAAAGGGTGACAATTTGGTCATCATCCATATCTTTGTAACCAAATCTTCGAAGCTCACTGGCTTTAACTTCGTAAGAAGTTTTACAGTTATTACATATTCTTCTTGCAAGTCTTTGAGCCAAGATACCAACAACCGTAGCGGAAATAAGGTATTCTTCAACACCCATATCCGCAAGACGGATAACGGATGAAGGAGCATCGTTGGTGTGGAGGGTGGAAAGAACAAGGTGACCGGTCAAAGCTGATTCAACAGCAATAGATGCGGTTTCATAGTCTCTCATTTCACCAACCATGATAATATCAGGGTCCTGACGCAAGAATGAACGAAGAGCTGTGGCAAAGGTCAAACCTGCTTTCTTGTTAACGTGAACCTGAGCAATACCGGGTAACTGGTATTCAACAGGGTCCTCTACGGTAAGAATATTCTTTTCAATAGTATTTAATTTGTGTAATATTGAATAAAGTGTGGTAGTCTTTCCGGAACCCGTAGGTCCTGTCATCAAAAGCATACCGTTAGGCTGAGTAATAATTTCTTCAAGTTCAGCCTGAACGTCAGCGTTAAATCCTAATTTATTAAGACCAAGGAGAACAGAGGTTTTATCCAAAATTCTCATAACGATCTTTTCACCATAAACTGTAGGAAGACAGGATACACGCAAGTCGTAGTCTTTCTTATCTAACATGATACCGATACGACCATCCTGAGGTGCTCTTCTTTCAGCAATGTTCATATCGGACATAATCTTAAATCTGGAAGTTAAGGGTTTATCAACATACTTAGGAAGAGGCATAACTTCGTGCAAAACACCATCGATTCTATATCTTACACGAACATTGTCCCTTTGAGGTTCTACGTGAATATCGGAAGCACCATCTTTAATTGCAAGTTGAATAATGGAATATGCCAATCTAACGATAGGTGCCGTGTTCTGTTCATCGGCACTTTCATCTTCTTCTTCGTCGTCACCTTGGTCAAGTCCAACTTGAACCAAATCTTGACGAACACCTGCAGAAAGAGCATCTCCCTTATCATCTTTTTGAACCAAGTCTCCCTCTTCTGTTTGGTGAACGGGAACCAAACTTCCGCCTTCGGCTGTGCTCTTATAGAAAGTGCTGATGGCGTTCATAATTTCTTCTTCCGTTCCTATACAAACTCTTATGTTTGCACCGCTTAAAGTCAATTTAATATCTTGTATAGCTGCAGTGTCATTTGGGTTTGCCAAACAGACAAAGATTTGGTCTTTTCTTTTTCCCAAAGCAATAGCTTTATGTCTTCTGGCTACATGTTCGGGAATCATTGTTGCAACATTGGGATCAATTGAATTCTTTGATTTTTCAAAATCAAAAAACAATAGGTTGTAGGATTCAGCCTTTGCTTCTATAACCTGTTTTTCGGTCACAAAGCCAAAATCCATAGCAATTTTACCAATTTCACCGGGGGCATTTTTCTGTGCCACCTTAACTTGGTCTAATTGATCTTGGGTCATATAACCCTTGGATACTAAGATTTCTCCTACATCCTTTCTCGCTAAAGCCATATTTCGCTCCTAACAACACACTATTTATATTAAGTTATATATATGTGCAAAAATCAACCGTATTCATAAAAAAAGTAATTTTTTTAAATACAGTATATAATTATTATACCACAATTTACAAAAAATTTAAAGTATTAAGTCTATATTTTTAATATATTTTTTAATAATTTTTTCAAAAAATCGAGAAATTTTGGTTCCTTTGAACTCTTTTTGGTCAATTTGATCCACTAAAATAGTATAAAAACCCGCTTTGTTACCGCCTTTTATATCTGTAAATAGTTGATCCCCCACACAAGCCATATTTTTTGGCAAAATATTTAATTTTTTTGCGGCTTTTAAATAATTTCTTTTTTGGGGCTTAAATGCGGGATGAATATAATCACAACCTAAAGTCTTTGAAATATGAGCCAATCTTTTTGTATGAATTGTATTACTGAGAATAAAAAATTTAATACCAAGGCTCTTTCCTTTATTCACCCATTCCAAAGAAGAAGGCGGAACATCATACTCTTTCCAAGGTAGAATTGTATTGTCAAGGTCTAAAACAATTCCTTCAATGCCCTCCTCTTTTAATTTTACAAAATCAATATCACAAACAGAGTGGACATAAAGGTTAGGAGCAACACTCTCTCCTATTTTATATAAAATATTCATCTTTTATTTCAATGCACATTCACAAACAAACTATTTTTTTATATAAATTAAATTCCCTTTATCTCGCAAGCGAGCGGATACAAAAGGGAAGACAGGCAGTCCCACGAGTAGCAGGGAGGAGAGATTCATATTTTTTTAGATAATGCCTATTGTGGGGTCTGTTTTATTCTCGGACCTTTTTAATATTCTCGTTATGCTCCTCTAAGGTTTTGGCAAAAATGTGAGAGCCGTCCGCTTTAGCTACATAATAAAGATAATCCGTTTCTTTGGGATGACAAGCGGCATAAAAACATTTCTCTCCCGGGTTGCAAATAGGCCCCTTGGGGAGACCTTTAACAACATAAGTGTTATAGGGAGTTTTCTTTTTTAAATCTTTATATAATACTCTATCCTTATTATCGGTGCTTTTTCCGGGAACATAGGACACGGTAGCGTCTATTTGCAAGGGCATTTTCTTTGAAAGCCTATTATAAATAACCGAAGCCGTGAGCTCTCTTTCACCCTCTACTTTAACTTCCCGCTCTATAAGAGAAGCCACTGTTAACACTTTATACAAAGCTTCATTGTAATCGCTTGTATTAAAATATTTCTGACCGCAATAGACTATATCGGTCATATATTTAGCTTGGATTCTTTTATCAAAATTCCAAAGCATTTTTTCTATAAATTCATCGGAAGTAGTGGTATTGCTCACAGTATATGTATCAGGGAAAAGATAACCTTCCAAACTGTCCCCATACAAATGATTATAAGGAACAATTTTGACATTTAGTGCTTTATCATCAAATTTTTTGGCTATATCCGGACACTGATTTGTATAATTCCTTAACCTGTTTTGTATTTGAGCAACAGTCCAACCCTCGGGGATAACAATTTTTATACTCTTCTGATAGGAGCTTTTGGTTAATTCATTAACAATAGCATAGACTCCCATTGAAGAAGAAAATTTATGAGTTCCGTATTTGATTTTGGTGTCAGCATGTTTCTGTCTCACGGCAAGTTTAAAAGCAAATTCACTTTTTATAAGATTATTTTCTTTTAATTTATGACCTATGGAAGATATACTCTCTCCCTTTTCGATACCCACAAAGATATCATTATTGCCACTACCGGGAGATATTGCTATAAACCACCAAATAAGAAGTGCAAGAATTATAAGAGAAATAATTCTTATATATCTCGGTTTTCTTTTTTTTCTTTTTTTTGTCATTACATAATCATTATACCATATTTAAATATTAAAATGCAATTTTAATAATAATTTGATTTTTTACCCTTAATTATAATATAATTATAATGTAATATTATAATATAAAAATAGTTATGGATTTAACAATGAACAAGAAAACCCTTGTATTTTTTATTATATTTTTTATAATAATAGGAATTAGTGCATACTTAAATTACAGTGGTATTAAGTGGAGCCTTCCAAATGACAGCCACTATTACTCTTACCACCCGGATGAAGGAATAAACATAGGCGGTGCCATAAGAATTTTCGGTGGAGCAAAAGAGCCCGGCTTTTACAACTACTCCTCACTTTATTTTTATTTGGTTGCTTATGCTCTGTCCTTTTCCTCCTCTTTTGGAATATTAAATTTAGGTGAGACCCTGACAGCTGACAATTTAAGAACAATTTATATGTGCGGAAGAATGACCTCGGTTATCTTTTCTGTATTAACCGTGGCTCTTGTAATGCTGACCGGATATAGATTAAAACGAAAGAAAATAGGACTTGCGGCAGGTCTCTTCTGTGCCTTATGCCCTATTTTCATTATGCACTCAAAATTTATTGCGGTTGACATTACCTGTGGCTTTTTCGTGGCTCTCACTATTTTTCTTTCTACCTATCTTATTAAAACCGAAAACATTAACCCCTTTGCCAAAAGTGAGAGAAAAACATTCCTTTTGCCACTCATACTCTCCTTTGTTGCCGTAGGTCTTGCAATGGGAACCAAATATAACGGTTTGATTGTTTTCCTTGTGCCCTTATGTGTATTAATATTTTCCTTAATAAAAAAACAGTTATCAATTAAGGATTTCATTCTTCTTTTCATAATGGGAGGAGCTTTCACATTAATTACATTTTTAATCACCACTCCGGGATTATTTTTAAATACAGGTCAATTTATTAAAGATTTTACCTACGAGCTTAACCACATGAAAATAGGTCACGGGGACGAATTTGTAAATACAGGTTTGGGTTTAATATACACTTTCAAAGAAAACATGTATTGGGGTATGGGACTTATATTTTCAATAATAAGTGTCATTGCTCTGATTTACGGATTTTTCACCAAAAATACTCTCATAAAATCTGTTGGAATATTTATTATAATATACTATATTTCCGCTTCTATGGGGCAAGTCAGATTTGCAAGATATATAATTCCTCTCCTTCCCGCTTTTTCTCTCATAAGTGCTTTTATGCTTGTTGATATTTACCAAAAAAACAATAAAATTTATAAAACATTTGCGGTTATAGGCATATTGATTATACTCGGACAAAACGGGTGGAGTGCTTTCAGAACAGATATGTCCATGACAGTGTTAGACAATCGGGACACTGTTTACAACACATTAATAAGTGATTATAAGAAAATAACCATAGGTCTCCCCACTGTTCCTTGGTTTTACTCCCCTCCTTTCATAAAGGAAACCTCCGTTATGAGAAGCCAAAGATATGATTTTGCAAAGGAATGTAAAGAATTTAATTTATTATGCCAAGAGGAAGAAAAAGACGAGTGGAACAGCGAATTCCTAATAGAAAATATGCCTGAGTATGTTCTCATATCTTCAATAGAAGAATTTCACAAAAAACGAGTGGGAAACAAGAATTATGAAGAATATATGAAAGTAATAAATGAAAACTACCAACCGGAGCAGGTTTGGAAAGGGTTTAACATAGGTCCCACAGAACCCACAAACAAATACTATCTCCCCAGTGATATGACCTATATTCAGCCTGATTTCACTTTATATAAATTAAAAAAGGATTAATTATGAAAATAGTTTGTTTAGACGGATACACCACAAACCCCGGTGACCTATCTTGGGAACCTGTTAAAAAATTAGGTGAATTTGTTTGTTATGACAGAACAAAACCGGAAGATGTTATAGAAAGAGCCAAAGATGCGGATATAATTCTAACCAACAAAGTAGTAATAAAGCAACCTCAAATAGATAAACTACCTAATTTAAAGTATATAACTACCCTTGCCACAGGTTATAATGTGGTAGATGTGGAATATGCACGAAAAAAAAGAATTGATGTATCAAACGCTCCGGACTACTCCACTAAAGCTGTAGCCCAACACACCTTTGCTTTTATTTTAGAAATAATGAGTAAAATTAAACTCCATTCCGATAGTGTATATCAGGGAGATTGGATAAGATCGGACGACTTTTGTTATTGGAAAAGCCCTATAATTGACTTAGCAGGAAAGACCATAGGAATAATAGGATATGGAAAAATAGGAAAAGAAGTGGCTAAAATTGCCAAAGCTTTTGATATGAAGGTCAAAACTGTTAAACGAGGCAGACCTTATGAAACTGATCCGGATATAGATTTTTGTTCTCTTGAAGAATTATTAAAGGAAAGTGATATAGTTTCTCTTCACTGCCCGGCCACAACGGAAACCACAGGAATGGTAAACAGTGATTTTCTTTCAAAAATGAAATCCTCTGCCATACTAATCAATATGGCACGAGGTGTGGTAGTAAATGAAAAAGATGTGGCTTTTGCTTTAAATAATAATATTATTTCCTATTTTTGCGGAGACGTTATAGAGAAAGAACCTATGTCTCCGGATTGTCCTCTCTTAGTAGCAGAGCACACCTTAATCACTCCCCATATAGCCTGGGCTTCAGTTGAAAGCAGAAAAAGACTCATTGAAATAACCGCAAACAATATAACATCATTCATTAAGGGAAAACCCATTAACTTGGTAAACTAAAAGAGCTCAAAAGAGCTCTTTTTAAAATGTCATCTTATGGATATATGATTTTAAGCATTCCGCCCACATTTTTCCGTGAAGCTTTAATCCTTCTTCATTAAAATGAACTTCTGTCCTGTCTCTGTATTCTTTTCCTAAAGTATCCGTATCAGGTCCGGAAAAAGCTATTCTGTCTTTACAGATTCTTTCTTGGGCATCTCTAATATCATAATTTATGATTTCTCCCTGAGTATAAGAAACTGTAGCCACAAACCAAGGCACATACCAGCCGGATACCTTTTGGCTTCTCACAATCAAGTTATATAAGAGTTTATAATATCTATGTCCCGGCATTTTATGAAAAGCATCACTCTCTCCCTGATGCCACAGGACACATCTAAAACCTCTTCTACCCAATTCATTCATTCTCTTTATCATATAATCAAAGAGATTCACTCCCTCTCCCACATCCTTTATACAACACTCTTCATCTATCCATTTAACGGGACTGTGATCCGGTTGCCAATCATTTACCGAGGTAGCTCCATAACCAACTGCCGCAATTCCGACAGGCACATGAAACTCTTCATATAAAGCGTCTCCGAGAGCAGGATAAAAACTTCCCCCATCACAACCTACAATATTATCTGTCATATCATGGGTGCCGAGCATAGGATCCTCTGCAAGTTTCCACTCCTTTCCGTCTGTGCAGGATACCATTCCCGTTTCCGTTTTTATTCTAAACTGACCGGAGTTTGTGGCATTGGATTGACCGGCAGCCATTATAACTTCACCCACACCTACATGATCAACTTTAAAAGTCTCTTCCAAATCATCTTTTATTAAAAGCTCATACCAACCGCCTGCGGGAGTTTCTATGGTTTTATTAAAAATTTTATTTTTTGCAATCTCTATGGATATCCAATCTTCATCAAGAGAAAAACCGTTAGAATCTCTTCCTTTAATTTTAACCCATATATTTTTAACTTTACCCAAGGCAGCACCTTCAATCTTAACAAAACCCATATTATGACTGTCTCGTTGAAACACTTGATAATCTTTCGGTGAAAACAAATCTATACTCATATTATTCCTGTTATTCGTAAATTTACCAAAAATATTATAACAAATATTTAATATTTTTGCAAAAAAAAAGCACTCTTTCGAGTGCTTTTAATATTTATTGAACGTCCGGGTTCCACCAAGGGTCATCGTTACCCCAACTGGTAGCACCTGTATATCTTTCGGTAGGACCTGTACTTCTCTTGTAGAACTTTGCGTGTCCGTCTACAAATGTAAAGTTTGTTCCACCATTGTGACGAACTTTTGTAGAATTCAAATCCTCATACCAGAAACAAGGAGGTCCAAGTTCAAGTCTTGTGTATGGTCCGTTAGCATCGGTAGATCTTCCGATTTCACCTAAATAAACAGTGGTTGCGGTATTTTTAATTTGAGCCATTGAAGGATATCTTGGAGTAGGATCAAAATAACCACCGGAAGGAGTAAAGCCTAAACAATAGTTATATGAGTATCCCCAAACGTCTTTGTTGCTTGGACAAATATAAATTCCACAATTCTTTACGTAAGGGTAAATACAATCCATCCAAGTAGGATATCTGGTAATTCCCCAACCATAAGGAAGCATAACTCTAAAGTTGTTGGGTTTTTCTGTTCTTTTGTAGTTGAATGGGTAACTTGAGTCATTAGTCCAAGGACCATTATACTCGTTGTTACACAACATTCTCGGAAGAACTTCATCATAGTCATCAACATAAAGTTGAGTTGCTGTTCCTAACTGTTTTAAGTTAGACAAACAATTTGAAGCTCTTGCTTTTTCTCTTGCCTGAGCAAACACGGGAAAGAGTATGGCTGCCAAAATAGCTATAATTGCTATTACAACCAATAACTCAATTAAGGTAAAACCTTTTTTGTTGATCATTTTTCAAAACCTCACATTTATTTATTTAAAACCTTGTCTTTCAAAAAAGAAAAACAAGGTTAAAATCTAATTCAAAAAACACATTAAACTCTATTTATAACCTCAAATAAGTTTAATTTCCTGTGTAATTTGGTGACCACCACTTTTTGGGATCTGCGGAACTAATCCAGGCTTGATAGTTTCCTAAACCGGGACCGTCATATCTCTTAAAGTATTTGGCGTGACCGTCACAGAAAGTGTAGTTCATACCATCATTATGTTTTGCGGGGATACCCCAACCTCCACTTTTTTCAAAAATGGAACTTATTAATACCGGTTCCATACCTATAGAAGAAAATGTGGAGGGGTTTTGAAGTGTTTCACAAACAAAAACCGTTTCTGCGGTATTATTAATCTCTGCAAGAGCTATACCTGTTCCGGCGCTGGCTACATAAGGCTGGCCACCAACCAACATATTATTCATACCATAACCGGCAAGAGTGAAAGAACCGATATTTTGCCATGAAGTATTGATTTTATAACCTTTTGAACCGCTGGGACAACAAAACAGGGAAACATTCTTTACATAAGGATATATACTGTCCATCCATGTGGTCCAAAATGCCTGTCCGGCTAAACCCCAAGGCTGTGTTTGAAAATGCCAGCAGGGGTAATCCGTAGAAGGTCGGGGATCGTATGTGTTACACATCTTTGGCATAGTTTCTTCATAGTCATCAACATAAAGTTGAAGAGCTGTTCCGATTTGTTTACAGTTAGACAAACAATTAGATTGTCTTGCTTTTTCTCTTGCTTGGGCAAACACGGGGAAGAGTATGGCTGCCAAAATAGCTATAATTGCTATTACAACCAATAACTCAATTAAGGTAAAACCTTTTTTGTTAATCATTGTTAACACCTCACATATTTTATATTTTAAATTTTGTTTATACAAAATTCTAAACCAATTATTAGGACTGTTTTTTTTAAAAAACAGTTCCAAAAACACAATAGTTGTTATACTACCAATTATATTATACCATATTTTATTTTTCTTGTCAAGTCTTTTATACCAATAAAAAGAAAAAAATATAAAAAAAAAGTTGTTATACTACCAATTTTATTTTTTAACAATAAAAAAAAGGCACAATAACTTGTGCCTTTCCTAAAACTCTATTTTAATCAGTCTATTTGACTGTGAATATATGGAATTATAAATTCAGCCCACATTTCACCATGTTTCTTTAAACCCTTTGGTGAGAAGTGGATACCTGTGCCGTCAAAATCTCTGTATTCTTCAAGAAGAGTATCCGTGTCAGGTCCTTGATAAGAAACGCCCTCATCCCACAGCTGTTTTTGTCCCGCTCTGATACTTTCACTCAATCCCACACCGGGAATATATGTTGCCTGTGCCGTAAAGAAAGGCACTATCCAACCGGCATCTTTTCTGCATTGCCAAATTATATTGGACAAACTGTCAAAGTAATATTCTGCACTGTTATAAAAATCACTTTCTCCTTGGTGCCAAATAACACACCTAAATCCGTGGTCACCAAACTGAGCAACTCTATGCATAAAGAAATCAAAAAGGTTTATGTTAGTCTTTACGGGAGACCCGCCAATAGGATCGGCATCAGGTTGCCACTGAGCAACACTTGTTCCTCCCCAACCTGTAGGAGCAACAGCTATAGGCACATTAAACTCTTTATATAAAGCGTCCCCAAGAGCCGGGTAAAGCGATCCACCACCGGTTCCGTCATGAACACCGATTTGAGGGTCATCTGCTATTTTCCAGTTAATACCATCAGTAGATACAACCATGCCTGACTCAGGTTTTATAGGAAATTGACCACAGTTAGTGGAGTTAGACTGACCTGTTCCAAGAATAATCTCACCTATTCCAACATTATCAACTGTATAGGTTTTTTCTTCACCACCTAATTTGTATTTTAATTCAAGCTTATACCAACCGCCGGCGGGAAGCTCAACTTTGGCATTAAATATATTTTTATTTAACTTAATTTTCTGCCATTTGGTATCTAAAGATTTATTGGTATAGTCTTTTCCCGTAAATCTATAAGACAAATCCTTTCCGCCTTTATTTAATAAACCGTTTATGTTTATATATCCCTTTGACTTTGTTTGTCTTTGAGCAACCATATAATTCTTAGGGGAATAAAGAACAAATTCTTTGTCTAAAGGATTATCTAAAGAGATTGCTATTTCCTCTTCTGATAGAGCATAGGGGCTTAAAACAAGTTTTTTTGTGACACCTTCAACAAGGGAAAAATCCACAACTTGACTGTTATTCCAAGGTCCCCAATATGTGACATCACCTGAGGTTTTTAATCCCACTCTGCCTTTTATCCAAAAATATTCACCGGGTTCTGTGCTTGTAAGGGGGGCTTTCTTATATTCTCCACCTATTTTACACAATTTCACACTTCCGTCAATTATGAAATAACAACCGGCACCGGTAGGACCAAAGGAAGATATTTCCACTCTGTCAGGGTAAAATTCATATATCATGGTTCCTATTTCAGATTTCAGAGTTAATTTATTACCTTCCAAAATAGGAGTGGCAGGCTTACCTATGGTCATATCACTGCCATTTAACAGATAGTTTCCTCTGGTTTTATCAACGTGAGTTTCTTCAAATTCCACACCGTCCACTTTGAAACTTTGAATATAACCACCATTATATCCGCTTGTAGTTGCAACATAGTGGTCCCCGATTATGGTATAGGTCACATCATCGGTTTTTTCAATCTTTTGAGAAAAAACGCCCAAAGCAAGCAAAAAAATCATTAAAACAAATATTATTTTTTTCATAACAACTCCTTTTTATCATATAATAAAATGATAACCCTCAACTTAAAAGCTAAGGATTATCATTTTTATTTCTTTTTTAGTCAATTTGGCTGTGGATATAAGGAATTATAAACTCTGCCCACCATTCACCATGTCTTTTAAGACCTTTAAGACCAAAGTGGATACCATTACCGTCATAATCTCTGTATTCTTCTTGCATAGTATCTGTGTCAGGACCTTCAAAAGCAACTTTCTCATCCCATAATTTTTGGTGAGCGTTTCTGATAGCATCATTCCCTCTCATGTGTGGTCCGTGATAGGAAACTTTTGCCACAAACCAAGGAATATCCCAACCGGCGTCCTTTCTGGAACTTTCAATAATATTAACCATTAATGGGTAGAAATAATCTGTTTCGTTACCCACATTTGATTCACCTTGGTGCCAAATAACACATCTGAATCCGTTTTGACCAAAGTTATAAACTCTTTTCATAAAGAAATCATAGAGGTTTATTCTTCCGTCCAAAGCTTGTGCGGAAGGTTGCCATTGTTCGGCTGTAGTTCCACCCCAACCTGTGGGAGACACACCGATAGGCACATGAAATTCTTTATATAATGCATCACCGAGAGCAGGATAGAGTGAACCACCGTTAGATCCGTCGTGAGTTCCAAGTTGTGGGTCATCCGCTAATCTCCAATTAACACCATCAGTAGAGGCAACCATACCGGACTCTTGCTTTGATTGAAATTGTCCGAAGTTAGTGGAATTGGATTGACCGGCACCTATAATTATTTCACCCACACCTACATAATCTATTTCTTTAAAACCATTTTCACCATATCTGATTTGAAGTCTGTACCAACCACCTGCAGGGATTTCGATTTTAACTTTAAAATCACCGTATTTATCCGGTTTTATGATTTTTTCTACAGCTATTTCTTTGTCTCTGTAATCTTTACCTTTGATTACACAGTTAAGGCTTTTAGCTGTGGTTTTACCGTTTACTGCAACATAGCCTTTTGATTTTGTCTGTCTTTGGAACACCTGATAATTTACAGGTGAGTAGAGTGTTAAATCCTGTGCAAATAAACCAAATGCACATAATGTCAACAACAACCCAAGAAAAATCTTTTTCATAAATATCTCCTTTTTTTATTACATATAATTATTACATTTAAAAAATCAACATTGATTATTGATTTTTATAAGGTCTTCTTGTGTGGCCTGGCCTGTGGTTCCTAACATTTGAACTGTCACACCACTGGTAAAGTTGCCAATTTGTGCCGCTTCATGATAGGTTGCTCCGGAAGTAAGTGACAATATGGCACCGCTTGTAAAACTGTCTCCGGCACCTGTAGTGTCCACTTCACCCTCAATTTTAACAGCCTTGGCTCTGTTTACTCCTTCTTTATCAAAAACCAAAACACCTTTAGAACCACAGGTTAAGAAAACTCCTCTCTTTGATGCCTCTAATAGTTTTTCTCCGGCTTTTATAATATTATCATCATTAATTGGTGCTTTACTGCCGAAAATACAACGAACAGCCTCTTCATTATTGGGTTTAAGAACCATATTGGTAAAGTGCATCATTCTCATTCTACTGTCAACCCAAAAAATAATATTAGGGTAAACTTTAGCACACTCCACCAAACATTCTCTCACTCTCTTTGTGACAGTACCGCAGTCCGGCTTTCTGAGTTCCACCTGATCTGCAATTACAACACCATCCACAATTGGAATAACTCCTTTGATATTTTGGATAATTTCATCTTCAATTTCAGCTAACAGAGTATCGTGGTTTTTTATATCATACCTTTCATTCTCACCGGATAGGCCTACAATGTCTATATTTTGAGGCTTCATATAGGTGGGAGTATATCTCTTTTTGCTCTTAACCAAATATTTAGTGGTGCATCCCATTTCTTCAAGGTCACTCCGGAGATCATAACCTTCTCCGTCATCTCCCGTAAAACCTATGGGAATAACTTCTCCGGCACCTAATGACACTATATTTTTAACTATATTACCTGCTGCTCCGGGAGAATGTTTTATTAATGTGACTTGATTTGCAACCAAACCTGTCTCTATTGATATTTCTTCCCATTTTTTATCAAAAAACAAATATTTATCAAGGAAAAAATCACCTACCACAGCTATTTTTTTATCCTTGAAATGACTTAAAATCTCTTTTAGTCGCCTTGCGTCCATTTAAATCCCCAAGTTCTCTATAATTTTTAAAAGGAATTGCCTATTATCAATACAAATATAATGAAGTTCACCACCCATTCGAGAAAAACTTTTGCAAAATCTCAAATAATATGCGGGATTATCATGTGGGGGTTCGCCCTTGGTCCAGTCCCAATTACCACCATCTGCTATATCTACCACAGCAATGGTAAAATCTTTACTTGCACCAAGGCCTTTTTGAAAACGCAAGTTATTGGCTAAGGACATACTTTTTTCAAAAACCATAGGTGCCATAATGGCAGAGCCCACTGTCACATGAATACCACCGTCGCTTAGGTTTTCCACATCTCCCGCAAAGGAAAGAAAATCTCTCTCGGCACAAATACCTATGGCCCCGCTGGTGTTCCAAGGATGAGTATAAATAATATCATAACCTATTCCCGGATGCACGGTCAAAGGTTTTCCCAATTTATAAGAAGTCCATTGAACGGAAACATCTTTGTATTTATGCTCAATTTTAATTTTACCTTTTGGAATATTATATTCCTTTATAAGCTTTAAAAGCTCAACCTTTCCGGCTGTGGAATCTGTTGTTTCTTCCTCAAGGTCCTTCTTTATACTTTCCTTAAGCTCAGCCTCTGAAGGGATTTCCAACCCATCATCATCAATCATTTTGCCAACAGCTTCTCCGTATCCCAAACCTGTGGCAGAACCTAAAACTATTGCCAAATTAAGATATTTTCCTGTCTCATCCCATATACCGAATTTTCCTTCAGCCACATATCGTTTTACGCTTTCCGTAGACTTACCTATATAGGCAAACTCCCAATCGTGAATGGATCCGGCACCGTTGGTGGCAACATGTGTCACCACATCATCACACAAAAGTTTGCAAAAAACGGGACCCAAACCATTTTTTATGGAATGGGCTCCGTAAGTTATCATACGAGCTTTTCCAAGCTCTTTTGCTTTTGCAAATTTTTCAGAAATATATTTTATTTGCTCATCTTCTAATTTTCCGCAAGGCATTGGCTTGGTTTTGGGGCAGATTTTAATCTGATCCATAACAAGAGCATGATCTCTTGTATTAAGGGGAAATGCCTTAACTTTTTTTCTGTCTAACATACTTATCTCTTTATTTTACTTTATATATTCCGTAAGAAACACCTTGTGCCTTAAAGACAACTTCGGCACCAGCCTTCTTAGCTTCTACACGAAGAGATGATATACACTCAAGGGTAGAACATTTGTATTTTACAGGAATTTCAAACTCAAATTTTGTTGGATTTATAAATATTATAAATTTATTTGTTTTTATGCTTCTCTCGTATATAAACGGATATTTGTTTTTCTTAACATATATAGGTTTAAGATCACCGTTTGCTTGAAGAGGAACATATTTTTTTCTTATGGCAATTAACTCTCTAACCTTGCTCAATATGGAATTTGGATCATCATACTGAGCGTTTACTGTGGGAGCGTTAGGGCTATCATCAACAGGAAGATATAAATCCTCCGGAGAGCATTTTGAAAAACCCTTATTTGCCCAATCATTCCACTGCATAGGTGTTCGGGACCCTGTTCGAACGGTTCCCCCTTCCTTACTTGCCAAACCTTCAATAAACTTCATTCCTATTTCATCACCATAGTAAAGGAATGGCACTCCCGGCATTGTAAATTGGAAAGCAAAAAATACTTTCATTTCTTCGGGAGACAGATGCTTTGAAATTCTGTTTACATCGTGATTACTTGAAAATATGGACATGTATCCTTTATGATTGATATTTTTATAATGTTTGAAATAGTTTTCAAAGAAACCTTTCGGGTTACCATTTCCGTTTATATCAAATACAGGTTTAGGGGGTTTAAATTCACCGGGCAAATTAAATCCCCACACATCTCTGACAAGACTGTCTTCAATGAAAGGAATGCCTGATTGCATTTCAAAATCACAGTGGAAACCGGCTTTTATGGCAATGGAGGGATCTCCCCATTCTGATACGAGAATTGCTTCGGGATATTCAGTGTCGTACATCTCCCTAAATTCTCTCCATAATCTTATTATTCCTCTGTTGTTTACATCTCTTTTAACAAGACTTGATGCCATATCAACACGGAAACCGTCACATCCCATGTTAAGCCAAAATCTCATTATATTTTTAATCTCTTCAACAGTAGACCTGGGACCTTCAGCATCAACAGGCTGTTCCCATTCATACTTTGGTTTTTCATAACCATAATTAAGAGCCGGTTGATTGTAGTAGAAATTAGTTTTATATGCACCTCTTTGTGAATATCCGGTCACATAATAATCTTCATCTCTGTTAAGTTCCGGATCCCCTTTCCACATCATATATGGGGACCAAATATATCTGTCAGAATATTCATTTTTCTCAACTTTTTGGCTCTCTTTAAACCAAGAGCATTCAAGTGAAGTATGTCCTGCCACAAGATCAATTATAACATGCATACCTCTCTTGTGAGCTTCTTCAAAAAGCCTTTTGGCATCATCATTATTTCCGTAACGAGGAGCAATTTGATAAAAATCGGTTATATCATAACCTGCGTCATTAAAGGGACTTACATACCAAGGGTTAAGCCAAATTCCGTCGCAGCCTATATTTTTAATATAATCAAGTTTTTCAATAATTCCTTGAATATCCCCTATTCCATCATCATTTGAATCATAATAACTTTGAGGATATACTTGATAAAATACACAATCTTTTAACCATTGAGTTGATCTTTTCATTAATACACCTCTTAAATGTTTTTCTTTTTAACATAATAGTTAGTTTCTTTGTCTAAGATTTGGAAAATACCGTAAGAAACTGCTTTAACTTTAAACTTAATACATCCTCTTCCTCTCTTGGCTGTGACTCTCATAGAGGAAATGTCACTTATGATTTTAGCCTTATAAGGAATTTCTATTTCATAGTTAAATTTGGTAGGATTAATTACCACAATTATTTTCCTTTTGCCGGAATTTCTTTCGTAAACAAAAGGATATGTATTGCTTTTGACATATAAAGGATTAATACCACCGTTTGCTTGGAGAGGCACATATTTTTTCCTTATGGCAATTAACTCTCTGACTTTGCTTAATATGGAATTAGGATCGTCATATTGAGCATTTACTGTGGGAGCGTTTTCGCTGTTATCAACAGGAAGATATAAATCCTCAGGGTTGGCATTTGAAAATCCTTTATTAGCCCAATCATTCCACTGCATAGGGGTTCGAGACCCTGTCCTTAAAGATCCCCCTTCTTTGCTTAAGCCATCTATATAATTCATTCCTATTTCATCACCATAGTAAAGGAAAGGAACACCCGGCATAGTAAACAGAAAAGCAAAAAAGACTTTCATTTCGTCAGGAGATAAAAACTTGGCAAGCCTGTGAACATCGTGGTTTCCTGAGAACATGGAAATATAACCTTTCTTTTCTGTTTCTTTTAAATGGTTCATATAATTTGTAAAGAAAGACTTAGGGTCACCTTGTCCTTCAAAACTAAACACAGGAGGAGGAAACTTATTGGCACCGGGCATATACCATGCCCAACAATCTCTCACAAGATTATCGTAAGTATAAGGTCCACCGGCATCTAAACCAAAATCACAGTGAAAACCTGCTTTAATGGCAATAGGAGGGTTTCCCCATTCTGATACAAGGATTGCTTCTGGATATTCTTTATCAAACATTTCTCTGAATTCCTTCCACAATCTTATAATTCCTTTATAATTTTTATCTCTTTTAATAAGACTTGATGCCATATCAACACGGAAACCGTCACAACCCATATTAAGCCAAAATCTCATAATGTTTTTAATTTCTTCAACAGTAGCTCGAGGACCTTCGGCATCCACAGGCTGTTCCCATTCGTATTTGGGCTTTTCATAACCATAGTTAAGTGCCGGTTGGTTGTAGTAGAAATTGGTTTTATATGCACCTCTTTGTGAATATCCCGTCACATAATAATCTTCATCTCTGTTAAGTTCCGGGTCACCTTTCCACATCATATATGGAGACCAAATATATCTGTCAGAATATTCATTTTTCTCAACTTTTTGGCTCTCTTTAAACCAAGAGCATTCAAGTGAGGTATGTCCCGGCACAAGATCGATAATAATATGCATATCTCGCCTGTGGGCTTCTTCAAAAAGCCTTTTGGCATCATCATTAGTTCCGTAACGAGGAGCCACATTGTAATAATCGGTTATATCATAACCGGCATCATTAAAAGGACTTACATACCAAGGGTTAAGCCATATAGCGTCACAGCCTATATTCTTTACATAATCTAATTTTTCAATTATACCTTGAATATCCCCTATACCATCATTATTGGTATCATAATAAGTTTGAGGATAAATCTCATAAAAAACACAATTTTTAAGCCATTTAGGACATCTCATATATAAACTCCTATAACATTAAAACAAATATGTAATTAATTCTTTTGCATCCAAAAAATCAGGGATAATTATATCCGCACCTACCCCCAAAAGCCTGCTTTTCTTTCTCTCGTCTATTTGTCTGTTGAGATTCTTCTCATCAATGGCAATACCTACGGCATAACCACCAACGCTTTTAACGGCTTCTATCTCCACAAAACCGTCACCGAACCCCAAAAGCACCTCTCCGGAGAGATTGTTTTCTTCCAAAATATTCTTTATAACAAGGGCTTTTGAAGATTTTTTGTAATCATCAAGAGCACCATAGATATTATCACCAAAAAACTCATCCACCCCTAACAGATGTGCTTCTTCTTTACAAAAGTGATCATCGGTTCCGCTGGCACAATACATAGTCACGCCTTTTTCTTTAAGACCTCTTAACATATCTAAAGTCCCGGGCACCAATAACTCTTCTCTTTCAATGGTTTTATTTCGAAGGCCTTCCCGCCTATCATTAATTTTAACCATTAATCTGTCGGAATATTCCTTTTTATAGTCCAAAGGCTCCAGTGGAATGCCTCCACGTTTCTTGACTTCCTCGGCTAAATCTATCATTTGATAAATGGTCTGTTTTCCTGTAGTTTCTAATATTAAAGTATCAATAAATTTAGTTAACTCTTCATCACTTTCATGGTTAGGAGTTGATTTTAATACCTCAAACATAAGACCAAACATTATGGTCTGCCAGCCCTCTCTAATTAAGCTGAAAGTTCCGTCAAAATCAAATAATGCGTGGGTAAAATGCCCTCTTCCTTCGCTTCTTATAACCTCAATTTTGGTATTGGGAATAAATTCTCCCTTTGCATTTGGGTCATAAGCCTCATAATAATCTTTTTCCAAATAATCTGCCATCAATATCCTCTAAATATAATCTAATCCAAAAAAAAATCATAATCGTAGCGCTTTATGCATTATGGATTATTCATTAAGTTTGCACAAATTCAATCTACCAGCCACCAAAATCATAATTATTACCGCTGTTATTTAACAAATCTTCTTCTTTCTTTTGTGGAATTATTTCGTTATTATTAAGATCTTTCAAATACGGATTTTCCGAATATTTAAATTTGACATTAGGGTCAAAATTTTTGGTATCTTCTTCTTTTTCTCTTTCCTGCAATGCCAAAACACCTAAAACTTGTTTTAAAGATTTATCTTTATTAGTCCTTGAATAATAATAGTAAGCTCCAAAAGCAAAAGCAGCAATCAAAATAAAAATTATAGCCAAAATCACACAGCCGGATATTTTTACTCCATCTTCACTTTCCTCTTGTATATTTCCAACATATTCTAATTTTTTAAATTCGGCAGCTTTTTTTGCTGCCTCACTGATTTCTTGTTTTCCCGCCAATGCTTCCTGTGAAGATGCACTTAAATTCTGCCCTTCTCTTGTTAACTTTCTTTGAGTCAGGCGATTTTGCTCTAACATTTCGCTGACTTTTCTTCCACAGTTTTTACATTCATCAGCTTCGTCAGGTATGGGTTCCCAACAGAATTTACATATTTTACTCATATCATATACCTATAAGATCAATGAATACCCTGTAAATTAAATAGTAAATAAAGAATATAAGGTATAAAATAAAAATTATATCTGTTAACAATAGGGAAATGCTAAATTAAAATATAATATTTTTTATTTCATATTTTTTATTTAATATAGTGTATTATTATAGCATTATTAATTAATTTATCCCACCGTGCCGCGTTCCCGGGAATCTCTAAACCCATAAGTAAAGAGAAGGTGGTAGGACACACTCTGAACAAGTGTGGTGCTATATAAATGTATAAAGACACATATATTGACAGCACCGGCTTTCACTGTCAGCATTATCCCCCAATAATAAAAGTGTCGGTTTTGGATTAAGCGGGAATACACTCGAACAGGGCAGGAATTTAAAAATCAAAAATCAAAAATCAATAATTAAAATTCGGTTTTTCCGGCATCTATTAATTCCATAACTTTTTCAGCCATATCAACGGTTTTATTAACTTCACTTTTATTTGTTTCATAACCATTCTTTCTCAAAACCAAAACTGATACATCCTTAGAGTTTTTGGTTTCATCAGATAAAACATAATTACCGACAATAGCTTTAAGATCCTTCTTTACAGCATTATATTTGCCTATAAGATCATAATCTTTTTTGGCTAAAATAACACAATAAGTATAAGGACATTGCCCGTTTGGACCCTTATTGGTTTGAGTTTGAACCTGAATACAAAGGAAATTAGGATTAATGGTCTTGTTTTTAAAAACAGTTTTCATATTAAGAGGCACATTGGCAACCTTAGCAACTTCAAGAGTCTTTTCCGTATACCAATCACTGCCCTCTTTATCATTTAGGCCTTGTTGTTGTTCCATAGCCAATAAAAGTTTATCAGGCTTAAAGTATTCTACTCCTCCGGTGCAAAATACAGCATAAGCAATTAAACAAATTGAAATCACAAAGAAAAGAGATTTTTCCGCAAAGTCATCACTGTCTGATTTCTCGGAAGAGGAGCCCTTTTTGTTCCAACCGTGAGGAATTAACTTTTCTACCTCTTGGTCATCACTTTGAACTACCACTGTAGAATCTGTAGAAAGAGCTTTAGCCGTGTTGTTATCCTTAGGCACAGCCCAAACAGCTATAAGAAAAGCTACAATAGCTATGGGTATAATTATCCAACAGCCGATTTTTCCCTTCTTTGCCTTTTTAACATTTTCAAACTTAGAAGCGGCTTTTTCTATTACATCTTTGTTTACGGTTTTCCATTCGGTCACCTTAAGATCCTTAGGTTTTGGACCTATAACCTCGGTTTTCTTCCACAAAAAACCTGCTGCCACAGCTACTAAAACATATCCTATCCATATAGACCAACCGGAAAAGAAAACACACCAAAATGCAACAAGAATCAATACACCGGCAATAATCTTTTTCATAAGGTCCTTATCCCCTGCAGCTGCGGGGGTTGCGGGAGCATTAACATTTTTATTAGTTTCTTTTGTTTCACTCATAATATTACCTCTTTTGATTAATCTCATCAAAAGCTTCTTTCAGCTCGTCATAACCCATATAATCAAAATAAATGGGGCAAGCACCTGTGCAAACATTAAAATGTTCACACTTTTCACAAGTGGGGTGAGCATATTTCTTATCTCGCCAATAAGAAGCCTTCTTTCCCTCCCACACTTTCTCAAAACCGGACTTTAATATATTACCAACTGCTTTAGGCAAACTTGAACAGGGAAGCACATCACCGTTAGGAGCTACAGAGAGAAGTCCGTCACAGGCGGCACAACTCTTTCCTCCCAATCTTGACTTTACCGGATTATAAATACAGTAAGGAGTAGGTGAATACCACATAAATTCAATGTCAAGCTCCTTGGCCTTTTTCTGTATATGATCTACAACAGGAGCAATATCTGTATATGTCACAGAAAGGTCCGCAGCCACAGTAGATTTGGTGGGGATACACAAATTCATAGAAAACCTTTTTGTTCCTAAGGTTGAAATAAATTCCACCAACTCATCAACATGTGGCACATTCAATTGGTTTAAGGTTGTATTTGTATGGACATGCACATCTGTTTTTAAGAACAACTTCACAGCATTAACGGTTTTCTCAAAAGAACCCTTAACCTGTGTTAGATTGTCGTGAACTTCAGCAGTTCCCCCTTCCAAACTTATCTGGGCACTTTTAAGTCCCGCATCAATAAGCTTGTTAATATAATCTTCTGTGAGCATAGTCCCATTGGAAATAAGATTTACTCTCAAACCTATCTCCGTAGCGTATTCAACAAGCTCACACAAGTCCTTTCTTAATGTGGGCTCTCCACCTGTAAAACTAACAGAGGGAACTTCAGCATCAAACTTTATCATGTGAAGAACTTTCTTGGCTTCTTCCGTAGTCATATCTTTTAAAATTGTATCAGAAGAAGTTTTACCCACAGTGGATTTGTAGGAAATACCTTTTAAAGTTTCTTGAAACTTTTCCTTGGCATTGGCTAAGGTTAAAGGCTCTCTCTTACAATTACAACCCGCATAGCAAAAACGACATGCCAAATTACACTTATATGTCAAAGCAATTTCACTTAAAACAGGAAGAGTATTGTGAGGGCGTGTAAATGTGGTCATCTCCACAGCCTTTCGTTTGTCTGCATGAGTTAAATTTCCCGCAACCAAATCTCGTAGGTCACAGAAAAAATAGTGCATATCATCAATTACATTTTGAGGGACATTGTCACCAAACTTTTCTGCGAGAATGGCTTTTATAGACTTTCCCTCAAGCATTTCCTTCATAATATGAAGGCCTGTTTTGTTTAATTTATAAGCTTGATTGGGGATAAGAATCAACAGCTCATCTTTAAGCCTAACATATACGTAAGGCTTAATGTTAGCTATGAGTTCGTCTCCCCAACAGAGTTCCTCAAGTGTCATTATCTGCTTCCACCTGAAACACAAGCAGAGTGACATGCACTGTGACATGCACTGTGACATGCATCGTGACAAGCACTGTGACATGCATCGTGACAGGCGTCATGACATGCTGTATGGTTATAACATGCACTGTGGCAAGAATCATTTCTCATAAAGGTTTGGAAATCAGGATTGGCTTTTGTTAAGTAATGAGCCATATCATCAATCTTAGGATCAGGATTACCCATAAGATATCTTGCCATATGATATCTTGAATATGTATCAAAGTCAGCATCGTCGGCAAGCTCTTCGTTTGCTTGTTCCTCAAACATCTGTCTGTAATAATCCTTTGTGGCTTCCACATCACAATCCCACATCTTTTGATGAACCACTTCATTTATTTCATTAAAAGCTTCCTCAATATCTCTTGAACTAATAGACCCCTCCGGAGTTATGGCATTTAAGATAATTGATTGATAAACATTATCCGGAGTCTTACCGGGGGCTAAAAGTCTAACCAAATTCATAGGATCCAAACTCTTAATGGCCATAAGCCCCTTTTCTTGAAGGAAATTACACAAAATAGATAGAATTTGTTGTGTTCCCAATTCAAGAAGATACCCGGCTTCCACCATGGTCAAATCTTTACAAATCTTTCCTTTTTGACCAAATCCGGAGAGACCGATTCTTGGGCTGTCCCACTCCGTATCGGACCAATTGGGACCACCAACAGGAGCCTTATTTCCTCTTTTAAGAAAAGTTAAACCAAAGAGTAAAATCAGTCCGGCAATAATATATTTACCGTTCTTTTTCCAAATATCCTTAGTTTTGTTTACACCTTCTTTAACCACTTTGCCTTGTTCATCTTTTTCCAAAGAATCATAGTCATAGTCTTTAAGGTCAAAGAATTCGGCCGGAACATAGAACTGCTGTCTAAAATCAAACTTTGTATAAGGATTATTTTTGTGAACAATCATGGTAAACCAATATTTACCGTTATCATCTTTTTGTCCCTTATAGTCAATAAGATAGCCGGAATCGTTCATTATGGCTTTTTCGGTTCTGATTCTAAACTTAGCTTTTTCCTCATCTGTCACCTTTTCTCCGGAAACTTCATAGGGGAAATGCCAGTAAACCGTATAATGCTCCATTCCTTGATCCCAAATAAGAGGAGACCAGTTTAAGAACACAAGTTTTTCGCCCTTGTCTGTGGTGGTATAACCTTCATAACCGGCACCGTAAAAGTCAGTGGCATATTTTATAACCCAAATGGCACTTTCTTTTAACCTGTCACCACCATCAATATCTATAGGGTAAAGTCCGTTGCTGTCACCTTTACCAATTTTGATTTTTCTTCTGTTTGTAGAACCGTTTTCATATACGGTAGAATTTTCATAATCAAAAAAAGGTTGAGCCTTGTCAAAGCCTTGCATATCAAAGCCTGACATGGTATCTCCCGGAAATGACCATTTGACTTTATAAATAATTATTTGTCTTCCTGATTTTGTTAAAGATACATCTACTTCACACCAACTTATATTTCTTGATGCAAAAAGAGGCATAACAAAAAATAAAATCATTAAGACCAAAAAAGCTTTAAATTTCATAATTTTCCTCTTAAAATATTTATGGAATAAAGCCTGTTTCCCTAAATAGCATAAACCATACCTGTCCCCTCCGTTAATTTAAAGAATAACTTTTCTGCTTTCTGTTTTAGGAAAGGTGACAATTCTGCTTTCAGCTTTTTACTTTATACTTAGGGAAATATTCAAAAAAAGCCCTGTAAAGGGCTATTAAGATTAAAATTCAACTTTAACGTTCTTCTTTTCTTCTTCTTCTGCTGCAAAGTATTCACGAGCTGTAAAATGGAAAATCATAGCAAAGAGTGAACCCGGAAACATTTGAATTGCTGTATTAAATGAATAAACTGCGTCATTATAGTATTGTCTTCTTGAAGCAATTTTGCTTTCAAGGTCAGATAATTCATTTTGCAAATTCATAAAGTTTTCATTTGCTTTTAATTCAGGGTAAGCTTCGGCTACAGCAAAAAGAGTTCTCAAAGTGCCTGTAAGCATATTGTTAGCTTCTGCGGCATCGGCAACGCCCTTTGCGTTATCCATCATACTTCTTGCTTTTGCAACACCTTCAAAAACTTCTTTTTCGTGAGCTGCATAACCCTTTACAGTTGAAACTAAGTTAGGAACCAGATCAAATCTTTTTTTGAGCATAACATCAATTTGTGCCCAAGTAAGATCACATTTGTTTCTGATTTGAACCAAACCGTTGTATTGGCCGATAATCCACAAAATTACCACTACAACAACGGCACCGATAATCCATACCATAGAGAAATCTCCTTATTTATGTTTTATATATCTATAAATTATTATATCATATTTAAGATAATTTTTCAAAATTAAAACATTTTTTGAAAAAAAACACACTTCATTTAAGTATTTATATATCCACATAAACAGACTAACAAAAATATAAATTTTATTAATTTAAAAATCAAATGTTATAAACCAAAAATCAAATAGATATTTATATATCAAATTATAGATTTTAAAAATTGACACACATTGACTAATTATGTTATAATAAATGTAGAATTGGAAAAGGGAAGATGGTGAAAATCCGTCACGGACCCGCCACCGTAAGCAGGGACGAAATTCGTTTTATGTCACTGAGGGAACTCGGGAAGGCTCGAAAATTAGAATGATCTGTAAGTCGGGAGACCTGCCATTAAATTTATGTTATATTTATAAAATCTTCGTGGATTAAGGTTTATAAAAAGAAATAACATATCTTTTTAATATGCCTGATTTTTCATCAATTATAAATCACTCTCTTTCGCCAATCAATTACAAAAACGTAAATTCCAAATACTCCTAAAAAACATTTTACAAAATGAGGTATTATTATGAAAAAAGCTTTTACATTAATTGAACTGTTGGTAGTCATTGCCATTATAGCTATTTTGGCAGCAATTCTCTTCCCCGTTTTTGCTCAAGCAAGAGAAAAAGCTCGAAGAACACAATGTATATCAAACCTTAAAAATGTAGGTATGGCAATGATTCTCTATGCCGACGACTATGATGAGACCTATGTATCTATGAACAACTGGAAACAAAAAATAGATGATTATGTAAAAAACAAGGACATATACTACTGTCCCTCTCGCCCCGCCATTAAACAAGCACAAAACTGGTTTTTGGGACAAGCTGTCAACTTAGGTTCCGTAAACGGTGCCGTTGACGGTGTTCAAGGCTTGGTAGACTTTGCCACCGGAAGCGGTATAGGTCAAGCACAAATAAAAAGTGCAGGTGAAAAAATAATGCTTGTTGAATGGGGTAGAGGCTCTGACGGCTTTGGTGGTTGTAATGCCGGTGCTCCCGTAGGAGATATTGTTTTAGGAACAAAGCCGTCCAGCAACTGGGCTTGCTATGCCGGACACAACGGTCAAACCACCATAACATTCTGTGACGGTCATACAAAAGGTATAAGACCAAGCGAATTTCACTCTAATATTATTGATGTAAATGCTGACGGAAGTTTCAAAACCTCCGGCGGAGAAGTGACCCCCGTTGCCGAAAACATTTGGCGACAATTCTGGGATGTCACATATTAAAATCAATTATTAAAGCAGAATGCAAAAACATAAAGTATAAAAATCTCCCCCTTAGAGTTGTTCTCACAAAACAAAAAACAAAAAAAGCACCGAAAGGTGCTTTTTTAATAATAATCTACCATTAACAATCCACATTAATTGTGTATTTTAAAAATTTTTTTATATTTTTTTACAAAAACCCTTTTTACCCCTTGACAAAAGGTATCATTTTGTGATATAATATATATGCGACTTAAAATAGTTTGTTCCCTGATAGCTCAATTGGCAGAGCATTTGACTGTTAATCAAAGGGTTCCTGGTTCGAGTCCAGGTCGGGGAGCCATTTTTTTGTGTTTTTTTATGCGTCGGTAGCTCAGGGGTAGAGCATCGCCCTTTTAAGGCGGGTGTCGTGGGTTCGAAGCCCACCCGACGTACCATTATGGTTAAAACCAAAATTAAAACCACTCAAAAACGAGTGGATTTTTTGTTTTTTAAATACCATTTTTTTGATTTTTACCAAAAAAATGTGATATAATAATATTGTTATGTATAATCTTTTAAATCTTTTGACGGCACAGGGGTTTGGGATTCCCATATTAATTCTCCTTGTAATTATCCTTCTCCCTTCGGTCATAAAAAAAGTTAAGTCAATTCTTTTGACCTTAATTATTATAATCATTGCAGCGGCGGGGTGGCTCTATTGGGAAAACGAGCCCCGTCTTGTTGAAACAGATATTGATTTAGGTTTGGAAAAACCCATTACCATTGCTTTCCTTTCTGATTTTCACCATAACACCACAATTCCTTGGGCAACAGACGAAGCTGTCCGCAAATGCAACAATATTGAGCCTGACATCATTATCTTAGGCGGTGACTTTAAAACCCACTTTGACAAATCTTCTCTTCCCGATGAATTCTTAGAAAAACTCGCCAAACTCAAAGCAAAAAATATATACTATGTTTGGGGCAATCACGACCTTTTTGAAGAAACAAAAAAGGCTTCCGAAAAAATGAATGATTTGGGCTTTAAACCCTTAGGAAACAGGACCATTCTTTTAGAAAATAAACTGTATCTTTCAGGTGTAGACTACGAAGTTCCCAAAAAAGAAATAAAAATCACAAGCAAAGAGAAAATCCATTACATCAATTATTCTGTCATAAAAATGGAAAAGCTCTTAAAAAACATTCCCGACGGCTCAAAAGTAATTTTCGTCTCTCACATGCCCCAAAATTTTATGAGAGATTTTTATGACCTAAATGTTTTAAAAAACAAGAAGATTCTGTTTTTGGCAGGTCACACCCACGGAGGACAGGTAGTCCTTCACGACAAAGACAGAGAAGAAATAGCACAAAAAAGATTTCATATAGATACACTTTCCGGCTTAACGGATAAGGAAGGTCAACCTGTATACATTTCTCCCGGTATAGGATCAAGTTATTTTCCTTTAAGGTTTAACGCAAAGCCTGAAGTGACTGTTTTAAACATAAAATGAACGCATATTGGTATGTTAAAGGTTTTGTATTGGCATTCTTTAATGAAAGTATGTTCAGATGGACCAATATTACATTCCTTTCAATTTTATTTATTATAAACGCTTTAATAGTAATTGTTTTAATTGTCAAAGTTCCGAAAAAGTGGAAATGGGGAGCCTTGATACTGTCTTTTCATATTCTCTTATGGTTTTTTTTATGGGAAAATCTACCTGAGGTAAAAGAAACAGAATATCATATAGGCAAAGAGCCATTAAAGATAATCCAGTTAACGGATTTTCATTTCAATACAAGTCAAGTATGGATAATAGACAAGGCCATTAGAAAAGCCAACAGTGAAAATCCGGACATTGTGGTTTTGACAGGAGATTACAAAACCGACATATCCCAAAATGATCTAAGCCCTTGGGTCTTTGATAAATTAAAAGAAATCAAAGCAAAAAAAGGGGTATATCTTATATTCGGCAATCATGATAATTTTCAAAATCCCGAAAAAATGAGAAAAGAATTTGAAAATTGCGGAATAACTCTTATTCACAAAAAAAACATAGAAATATCCTCGGATGTATATTTAACGGGACTTGATTTTGAAGACATATATTTCAGAGATTTAAGAGCAAGTTTGAAAAACCTTCCCAACAGATCTATATTCCTTTTCCACAGTCCAAGGCAATTGTTTGAAGGCTTTTTTGATATGAAACTTTTGGAAGGGAAAAATGTTTTGTTTTTAACGGGACACACCCATGGAGGACAATTTATGTTCCCATGGACAAATAAGGACTTAAAAGCAGAGCAAGAGATGGGAATTAAACACCTAAACGGCTGGCTAAATCTCGGAGAGAATAAAGTTTATGTATCAAAAGGTTTAGGCACATCCTATTTCCCTTTAAGACTAAGAGCTAAACCGGAAGTGACTGTAATAAACATTTTGCCTGAATAAAATATCACCCCCCTACGTCCAGTCAAAAAGTCTATTAAATATCACCCCCCTTAATCCCCCCTTATGTAGTAGGGGGAAAGTAGGTCGGTGTCCCTTACGTGGTTGATGAAAATTAAATATTTAAAATTATAAAAAAAATGTATAATTCCAATCTTATAAATTTATACATCTCCTATATGAAGGAAGATTATTTTATATGGACAAACATATTAACCTATGTTATTATTTTCATAGGCCTTTTTCTCATATCTTTTATAATAACTCTCTTCCTGCCAAAGAAAACCCGAAAAATAATGGGATTTTTTATTTTCATAACCTTAGCATATTACATTGCCTCCGGTTATATGGTTGATGTAAACAGATATGACATTGACATGGGTATTTCCAATCCCGTAAAAATAGTTCAATTATCCGACTTACACTTAAACACATCATGTTCCTATTCAGTTGACAATGCCATAAAACTGTGTAATGCTCAATTCCCGGACATTGTGGTTATAACCGGAGATTTCAAGACAGACCTTAACCAAAAAAACTTAACAAGAGAAAATTTCAAAAAGCTTCGTCATATTCACTGTGATAACATATATGTAATTTGGGGAAACCACGACAGATTTCAAGACAAAGAATATATGAAAAAAAGATTTGAAGAATGTGGTATGACTGTCCTTGAAGACAGGCTCGTAAAACTCCAAAAGAATTTCTATATTTACGGAACTTCCTACGGAGGAATTAACGACAAATATATACTAAAAGCCTTAAATCGTATTCCAAAAAAGAGCAAATCCGTCATTTTAACTCATTCCGCCTCCGCTCTTTTCGTGCCTCGTTTTAACAAAGATAAACTGAAAAACAGAGATATTTTATTCTTAACCGGTCATACTCACGGAGGTCAAATTATATTTCCTTGGATGAACAAAAAAGAGTTTGCAAGAAAAGTCTTTTATATGAATATATTAAACGGAATGACCTCTGTTTCCGGACAAAAAATCTATGTTTCTAAGGGCATAGGCACGACTTATGCTCCTGTTCGTTTTGGAGTCAGACCTGAAATAACTGTTTTTAATATAAAGTGAGAAAAATATGATAGCAATAATTAACTACGGAGTAGGCAATCTCCAAAGTGTGTTAAACGCTTTTAAAATCCTAACTGAAGATGTTATTATTACAAGCGATAAAAAAATAATTGAAAATGCTGATCGAATAGTTCTCCCCGGTGTGGGTGCCTTCGGTAAAGGAATGAATAACCTAAAAAAAGGAGATTTCATCCCTCTGATATACAATCAAATTGAAAAGGGAAAACCCTTTTTGGGAATTTGTCTCGGAATGCAGCTCTGTCTGTCTGAAAGCGAAGAAATGGGACACTTTAAGGGTTTGGATCTCATAAAAGGAAATGTTGTTCGTTTCAAAGAAGGTGGTAACAAAATCCCTCAAATAGGTTGGAACAATGTTTATTTTAACAAAGATACTCTTTTTAAAGGAGTACCTGAAAACAGTATGTTTTACTTTGTTCACTCTTATTATGTCCAACCTTCCCCTAATGCTATTGCGGGCACAACTTTTTATAACGGAATAAATTACTGCTCAGCCATAGAATATAACAATATTTTTGCAACTCAATTTCACCCGGAAAAAAGCGGTCCCGTAGGTCTTAAAGTTTTGGAAAATTTTATAAATGTTAAATAAAAATTTGACAAATATTGAAAAATATAATATAATTATATATAGAAAAGATTTCGCAAGGAGATTATAAATGAAAAAACTTATTGTTGCTATCTTAGCAATAATGCTTATGGCTTGTGCTATGGGTGCAATGGCTCAAAGAATTGACCACAGAGCTTTTACCATAACACCAAGCTTATGCTACACCTACATGTTAAGCAGTGATGTCAGAAGTGACTGTGGCAACCCCTTTGGTATAATTGTTGATTTTGAATGGCAAAATTGCCCCATCGGTATTGAAGCCGGTTATCTATGGAGCAAGAAAGATGGTGTAAAGCACAGTTACATACCCATTTTAGCATCCTACTACGACTTTATTAACGAACAAACCTATTGGAAAGTTGCTCCCGGTATAGTGACCTCAAAGCACGATGGTGACAAAAACACCAAGTTCGCTTTTGAAATCGGTTTTGGTGCTTACTTAAACAGCGACTTTAATGTTGAACTTGACTATGTTTACTACAACAAACTTGAAGATACCAAATTCCATGGTATTCAAGCAAGTGTAGGATACACTTTCTAATCGATTCGTTTAAATGCCTCCCTTTTGGGAGGCTTTTTTTCTGTTAAATTGAAAAAATACCCAAAAAGTGATATAATATTATTAGTAATAATTTTATAGGAAGCTTATTATGAAAAAATTAATACTGTCAACTATATTGTTATGTATATTTACTGTCTTTGCCAATGCATACACAATTACAGCTGATGCGGAACTTGAAAAATATAAATCCAAAGTTGAAGAAGAATTGGGTTCTCTCATAACCGAAGTTATAAACGCAAGAGAAATAGCCTACGATCTATTCCTTAATGAAAAAGAAATAACCGAAGAAATTACTTATCTCTTAGGATGTGAAGACAAAAAAAGTCAAGTTTTTCAAGATGTCCACTATAATCTCTACGACTCACACATTATTATCACAACTTTAAATAACATTAAAATAAAATCCTACGAAGAAGTTTCAAAAAACCCCACTCTCCAAACAGGTTATATTTCCTACGAATTTGGAGAGAATAATGCTGTTAATATAGTATTCTCCTCCCTAACCGGAGAAGGTGACGAAAACTCTTTTTATTTGCCTGTTCTGATCAACAACTCCGGAGAAATTGTAAAAAAAGAAGAGCTTGTTAACGGACTTATTGCTATTTGCGGAAACACAAAAATGAAGGGAGCATTAATGCTCTATAATAATGTAAACACTACATTAACGGAAATATTAAAAATAGACTACCCCTTTTCAAGATGGTATAACGAAGGAATGTCCTACAAAGTCACAAGTCTTATTCTCAATAAACTCAAAAGCCCCCTTGCTTCCGATTTTGATAATCTTTTCTCCACTACCAAAGAAAGTGAAGAATTAATATCCCAAATAAACTTATGGAACTTTGCCCAATTAAACCTGACAGCAAAAAGTGACTACAACCACAAACTTGAAACTGCCCATGTTCAAGCTGCTTGCCGACTTATGGACAGCCTTTACGATAAAGTAGGAAGAGAGGGCTTTCACAAACTAAATACAGAACTTAAATATTCCGAATTTCTGACCAACGAACAAATCTGCAAAATTGCCAATGATATTTTGGGTGTAGATTTAAAGGAAATGCTTTTCCAATATGTGCCGGAGAGCTGCAAACAACTCATAGGCAAAACCAATCCTTTAAATGAAAATGCCAAAGCCTTAATGGATGAGAAAAAATATAAAGAAGCCATTCCTGTCCTTGAAACAGTTTTAACTGCAAATCCCTACGATCTAAATGCTCGTTTAAACTTAGCTCGTTGCTACAGAGAAGAAAAAGATATTGTCAACTCTGATAAAGAAATATTTTTAGCAGCCAATGCTACCATTCCCGGCAATTCAAGAATAAGCATTTATGGTGAAAACAATGAGCAGATTTTGGTTATAATAGGTAAATATCTCTTTATATCCGAAGCCGTTAATGATGCATATAAATTCCTTTCAAAAGCTTACGAAACAGATAAAAGTGAAGATATTAAACAGATTCTTGACTCCATTGACCTTACTCGGGAAAACATCAAAAAAGAAATTTACGGTGGAAATTAGTTATGGCTTGGTTTAACATAGAAAACAAAAAAGTTAAAAACGCTGCCCAAAATCTACCGGACGGTATATGGACCAAGTGTCCCGGTTGTAATGAAATTCTTTTTAACAAAGATTTGGAAAAAACTCTTAAAGTATGTCCTAAATGTGGGTATCATTTTAAATTAACTTTTCAAGAGAGAATAAACATTTTCTTTGACGAAAACACTTGGGAAGAAAACAACACAAACCTTGAAACGGGAAACCCTCTTGATTTTCCGGAATATGATATTAAAATCAAAAAAGGTATCCTTAAAAGCGGGCTAAAGGACTCTGTAGTCACAGGTCACGGTAAAGTTCGAGGTCACTTAGTATCCTGTGCCATATCGGATTTTAACTTTATGGGTGGTTCTATGGGCTCCGTTGCCGGAGAAAAAATAGTTCGAACCATAGAATATGGTATTGAGAATAAACTACCCGTTATTATTTTTACAGCTTCCGGGGGAGCAAGAATGCAAGAAGGTATTCTCTCTTTAATGCAAATGGCTAAAACCTCCGGTGCGGTTCTTAAAATGAATGAAGCGGGTTTGCCCTTTATCATAATAATGACAGACCCCACCACAGCGGGAGTTCATGCATCCTATGCTAGTTTAGGAGATGTTATCTTTGCTGAGCCGGGAGCCCTAATCGGATTTGCGGGAGCTCGAGTGTCAGCTCAAGCGGGAGTGGGTAATACTTCTAAACCCGACGATTTCCAAAAGCCCTCTTTCCAACTCTCCCACGGACTTATTGACGGTATAGTTCACAGAAAAGACCTCCGAAAAGTAGTGGCTAAATTTATATCCTTCGCCATGGAAGGTGAAAAATGACAAATAAAACATTAACGGATTTTGAAAAACAAATTGCCGAATTAGAAAAATTAATAGACAATCTCAAACAAAAAGCTCTCGATACAGGTGTAAACACATCCGAAGCATTAGAGGAATTACAAAAGAAAAGAGATGACTTATTAAAAGAGTTTTTCTCAAATTTGGACGCTTGGGACAATGCAATTTTAGCAAGACACCAAAAGCGACCTTACACTCTTGATTATGTCCGAAATATTTTTGATGAATTTATAGAACTTCATGGCGACAGACTCTTTGCAGACGACCATGCCATGGTTTGTGGTATAGGTAATATTGAAGACAAACAAGTTGCTTTTATCGGTCAACAAAAAGGAAGAGATTTAAAAGAGCGTCAATACCGTAATTTCGGCTCCGCAAAACCGGAAGGCTACAGAAAAGCCATGAGGGTTATGCATCTGGCAGAAAAATTCCACAAACCTATTGTATGTTTTGTAGACACTCCCGCAGCTGACTGTTCCGTAGGTGCGGAAGAGCGAGGTATTTCCGAAGCCATAGCAAGAAATATGATGGATATGATGTCCCTTAAAGTGCCTGTTATTGCCATAGTCATAGGCGAGGGAGGCTCCGGAGGTGCCATTGGTATTGCTGTAGCCAATAAAGTTGCCATGTTGGAACACTCCATATATTCCGTAATTCCACCGGAAGGATGTGCCGCTATATTGTGGCGTGACCCTTCAAAAGCAAAAGAAGCCGCCACCGCTCTTAAAATTAACGCCGAAAGTGCCAAAGAATTGGGCGTAATAGATGATATTATCAAAGAATCCTTAGGTGGTGCTCACAGAAACGCAGACGAAACCGCTGAAAATATTAAAGAATATATTTTAAAATGCATTGAAGAACTTTCTCCAAAAACAGGAGATGAGTTAGCAAAAGAAAGATATGATAAGTTCCGCAATTTCGGAAAATATATAGAAAATTAAGGTTTTTGCGACAGATTTAAAATATTTAAAACAGACCGGAGAAATTATGATTACATATTACGCAAAGCCTCTTGCCAAGCTCATAAACAAACTCTCAGGTTTTCCCGGCGTAGGCTCAAAAAGTGCCCAGAGAATGGCTTTTTATATATTAAATTTACCCACAGAAGAAGCCCAAGCCCTGTGTGAAGCCATTATAGATGTAAAACAAAATATTAAAGAATGCCCCATTTGTCACAATTTCTCTTCCAATGAAATATGTGAAATATGCTCTGCCGCCAACAGAGAAAGAGACAAACTCTGTATTGTTGCAGAAGTAAAAGATATAATTTCCATGGAGAAAACTAACGAATTCCACGGTGTTTATCATGTGTTGGGAGGAGTTATAGATCCCTTTAACAAAAAGGGACCTGACAATCTCAATATTAAAGATTTGGTTGAAAGAGTATCAAAAAACACTTTTGAAGAGGTAATTATTGCGGTAAACCCAACGGTTGAAGGTGATACAACAGCACTTTATTTATCCGGACTTTTAAAAAATTTTGTTAAGAAAATTACAAGGATAGGTTCCGGTTTACCTGTAGGTGCTGATATGGACTATGTGGACCAAGCCACCATGACCAAAGCTCTGAGAGGAAGAAGAGAGATGTAAATAATTAATGATAAATGCAGAATGCAGATATCCAACCCCCTACCCCCGGGTTGTTGGTTTAAATTTTTAGGCTTTTGTTTGTAAATTTGCGAAGGCAAATTTACTCATACCACCCTACCGGCTTAGCCGGTCCCCATGGCTTAGGAAGACTTGATGAGTGGAAAAACGAGAGTAGTAAAGGGGAATAAGTAAATTCAAATAGAGTTAACTTCTATCCTGTTTTCCGGAAACAAATCCTTCCAAATCCAAGGATATAGTCTTAACACCCTTTTCTCTAAAAACTTCCACTATTTTTTCTCTGTTATCAAAGATTATATTCTGTTCAAATTTAGGCACATCAAGAGTTATATTTCCATCACTCAATCTGCAACGAACAGAAGTGACACCTAAATCAAGTATAAAATCTTCACAATATTTAATCAAATTTAATTTATCAAGAGTTATTTCTTCATTATATGCCACTCTTGTAGCATAACAAGAATCAGAAGCCTTATAGGGCAAGCCTATATTTTTAAGTTCTTTTAAAACGGTTTCTTTATTTATACCACAGAGTGCCAAAGGTGATATTACTCCCCCATCCTCTTTTGCTTTCAATCCCGGTCTGTAAACCTTTAAATCATCAATATTGGTGCCATCAAAAATAACATCACAATTCTCTTTTTGGGCAATTTCATTTAAAACAGAACAAACATGGGTTTTACAGTAAAAACATCTAAGTTTTGAATTTTCTCTAAACTCTTTTATCTCTAAAGGGTTAAACTCCTTTTTCAAAACCTTAACACCTAAGATTTCTTCCATATTATAGATATTTTTCACATCTCTTGTGACAGAACTTTGCATTATCAAACTTGCTGCCAAAAAATCTTGGCAATATTCTTTCATTTTATAGAGCAAATATGTGCTGTCACTGCCTCCGGAAAAAGCTAAAAGAGGCTTTTTATATTTTGTTAATACTTCTTTTAAAGTCATTTTATTCTCCAAAAACACAAAGGGGGTATTATCAACAACCAAATGAACATACCCACTAAGGGAAACCAATCACCATATAGAGAATAAAAAGTCCTTTCTTTAATCAATCCAAAATTTTCATTTAATACAGTAACATCATCTAATTTGGTTTTAGAGATTGTTTCTCCCTCCGGGCTTATAATTCCGCTAATACCGTTTGACCCACACCTTAACAAATATCTTCTGTTTTCCACAGCTCTCAAAACACTCATCATATAATGGTTTTCCGGTGCAAAGTGTTTCCCAAACCACCAATCATTAGATATAACAGCCAAAACATTACAATCCTTTGAGGCTTTTCTGAAAAATGTGGGAAAAGAAGAATCAAAACAAATAGCACAACCTATTTTCACATCCGTTCCCGCCAATTTGAGAGGAACAATTTCATTACCGGGCACTGCATCTATCTCTCGCATCATACTGTTTTTAAAAGGCAAAATCTTTGGCACATATTCTCCGTAAGGAACCAGTTTAATTTTGTTTTGTCTTGATTGCCAAACTCCTTCTTTTGATATAAGAATAGCAGAGTTATACAAACCTTCTTTTTCACTTTCTGTATTTGCTCCCACAATTATGGGAGTTTTTTTGTCTTTTGCCAGCTTTTCTAACTCTCTTGTAATTTTATCCCCTTTGTGAAGCTCGGAAAAAGTTGTTTCAGGCATAATAAAAAGGTCTGTATTTTCTTTCACAGAATCCGAAAGTGATTTATAAGTATCAAAAGTCTCTTCATCGGTTTTCTCCCACATATCAAGAGATCCTTGCAAAATACTGACTTTATAATCACCTAAAAGAGGAGATTTTAAAAATCCCAAAGAACAAATGTGCATTATAATAAAGATAAAAACCCCTAAATTGGCAAGAAATTCTTCCGTAATCCCAACATTAATAGAGTTTTTGGCATTTTTCTTTATTATAAAATAAACCAAACACATATCAAAGGAGGCAATAACAAAATCCAAGAAATATGGGCCTAAGTATGATATATATTGTATTAAAGGCTTGTCATAAGCCGCAAGGTGAAACAAACTATACCATTGAAAGGAGAATCCTCGTAACCAATCCACACATGTCCACAAAAATCCCACACCCACAACCAAGAAAAAGAACCTAAAAGCTTGAGAGATGGGGCTTTTCCTCTCACCTTTTAAAACAAAGAAATGAAAGAAAGCCCCAAAAAGCCCCATATACAGACTCAAATAAACAGTTGACCCAAGCCAAGCATACCAACCGTATGGCCACAGCCATATCATAGTAATTCCATAAAAAATAAAACCAAAAAGTAGACTTAAACCAATATTAGATTTAATTGGCTTTTCGCTATTATTATTAACTAATACATAAAAAAAAGGGGTGAGCCCAAAAAGACCTGTCCACCATGTCCGGTTTCCAAAAGCGGATAGGCTTAAAAGCAAAGCCCCCATAATCACAAGAAACTATTAATTTTTAATAAAATTTAACATATTCATAAAAAATGCAAACTGCAAAAAGTAAAAATAGTTTCAAATTTGCGATGCAATTTTCAGTTCAATTCTC
>JAFSVJ010000061.1 GCA_017445025.1 Abditibacteriota bacterium
AAGTCGTAGCGTAGCAAGACTTTTTGGGATTTGGTGCTACATAAGGGCACCCAACTTCTTGCCCCCCCACCAAGGGTTCCCGAAAAGTCGTAGCGTAGCAAGACTTTTTGGGATTTGGTGCTACATAAGGGCACCCAACTTCTTGCCCCCCCACCAAGGGTTCCCGAAAAGTTGAGCTTGCGAAACTTTTAGGGATTTGGTGCTATGTAAGGGGCTCCGACCAATCTCCCCCCCCTACTACGTAAGGGGGAGCGGGGGGTGACAGTTAATAATCTTTTTGGAATTTAAAAAACTGCAAATTTTACGATAAAAACCTAATAATTTAAGCCCAACACACCAAGTGGAGCATCAGCTACAAGCTTTATGATTTTTAATATGAAATCATAAACTTAGTGCATTTCTACTTCACAAGAGCCAAATCCGGGAGCATAGTAGTTAAATACAACGTTAGGATGTTTAGACAACAAACTCATAGGACATGCACTGTCAGCAATTTTCTTAGAAATCATTAATGCTGATAATCTCATTCCAAGAGTATTATCATGCCAACCTGGATGCCAAATAGAAATTTTATCAGCTTTAAATGTTTGTTTAGGACCAACAGTCACGGCGTGATTAGGAACAAGATCAAGATTACCACCACCGGAGGTTCTTGCGTTTTGCATAACAGTTATGGGATGAACTTCCAATACTCTTGTGCCTTTTTGGAGATATTCTTCAGGAGTTGGTGGGTTGTCTTTGTAGGCACCTTCTCTTCTGACAGGGTCGTTAAATGCCCAGTGTTTAGTTTCACCTTGTCCACCTTGCATTAAGGCACATCTAACACCTTCCCAACTCTGTTCATATTTAACTATGGTTTCATCAGGAAAATGAATATTTTCTTTTTTCATAGCAAACTCGGGTTTTATTCTATTGAAACAAAGTTCCATATCAGCTTTGGCAAATGATAAAGGATGGTCAATGGTGGCGGCTTTTCCGTCAATAACCCATTCGTCCATTCCCCAGAAATGAGCTTCTTTTTTACCTAATTCAATGCCAAAAGCATTAACCATTTGTGCTACAATAGGAAGTTGTTCAGTAGGGCCTATAGGTCCACAAACACCTACAGGATTATCGGGAGTGGATTGCATCCAACCCTCAATATACTCTAAAGCTTCTGCTGCAAAAAACTCTTGAATAGTATCAAAAAAATTAATTTTAAAACCTTCTCTTTGAAGACCTTTCATATCTTCAATAGTAAGTTTTGCAGCGTCCATTAAAATTTCTTTGTCAAGAGTGGTGTAGTCCCACCAGTTCTCAGCAACCTTTGATATTGGTCTCATTTAATATCTCCTATTTTAAAATTAATATTTAGTCCAATCCATTTCGCTTCTTTCTTTTAAAAAAGTAATAGTATCATCATAATTTGGAATACCGCTTCTTCCACCGGTTTTGGTACATTTTAAAGCGGCAACAGCTGAAGCAAAATCGCAACAACGATCTAATTCAAAACCTCTTGCCCAACCATTAACAAAGGCTCCGTGAAAAGTATCACCGGCACCATTAGTATCAACAGCTTTTACCTTAAAGGCATTTCCTTTATATATTTTATTCTCATCAGAAGCAATCCAACCTTTTGAGCCTCTGGTGACAACAGCAATTTTAATACCCATGTTATGCATAACTTCAAGAGCTTTTTCCGGCTCGTCAGGGCAACCAAGCTCATTGGGGTAATAATTGGGAGCTATAAGAATATCTGTATATTTTATTAATTCTTTATTAATATCATTTGGTTTTAAGTCAGCACATACGGGAATCCCTTTAGAGTGGGCATATTGGGCTGCGGCACAAGTAAAATGAATGTAGAAGTCATCTATCAAAAGAATATCAGCCTTGTCAATGGGAGAATAATCAAAATATGAGCCTAATTCAATCATATCATATATTTTTTTTGCCGGTCTGTGGAAAATAGTTCTGTCTCCATTTTCAGGATTAATATAAATATAACTAAATGCTGAATTAGCATTTTCGATAGTTGGTATGTGACAATCTATACCTTCACCTTGCAGTTCGGAAACAATTTCTTTTCCTGTTGAATCATCTCCCACAAAAGTATAGAATATAACATCTGCACCACATCTTTTGGCGGCAACCATACCGGTAGCACAAGGACCACCGCCTTGACTATAGTTATCTGTACAAAAAGTTAAGTCTCCCCATTCAATTTGAGGACCAACAACAAAATAATCCATACAGGCAAGTCCGGCACCTGCTATAATAGGTTTTCCTTTACTCATAGATAAATCCTTATATTTAATATTTACAATTTGCATACATAATAGTATCATAAATATAAAATTATGAAATAGAAAATAATTTTCTTTAAATTAATATTATCCTTGGCAGAAATATTTTTATATTTCATATTTTTTATTTAAGAAAATAATTGATATGCATACATATATATTATACCACATTTTGTATTTAAATTAAAAATCTAAAAAGTGCAAATTCAATAAATTATTAATATAAATTTTTTTTATATAAAAATATAAATATCAAATACTAAAAATTGAAAAAATATTCAAAATGTGGTATAATATATAGATGTGACAATTTTATAGAATCAAATAAATCAAATTATAGAGTTTTTCGGAGGTTCTTAATGACAAAGCGTGTTTACCTTTTTAATGAAGGAAATGCTACAATGAGAGATTTACTTGGAGGAAAAGGTGCAAACCTTGCTGAAATGACCAACATAGGTCTTCCTGTTCCTCCCGGTTTCACAATTACCACAGCTACATGTAATGAGTTTATAAAAAATAACGAACAATTACCGGAAGGTTTATGGGAAGATGTTATCAAAGCTCTTGGTAGTGTGGAAACTAATATGGGAAAGAAATTGGGTGACCCTTCAAACCCACTCCTTGTTTCAGTTCGTTCCGGTGCTAAATTCTCAATGCCCGGTATGATGGACACAGTTTTAAACCTTGGTTTAAATGACGAAACCCTTAAGGGTGTTATTGCATGTGGTGGAACAGAGAGATTTGCTTATGACTCATACAGAAGATTTATTATGATGTTTTCTGACATTATCTTCTCAGGTCAATATGAAAAGTTAGGTAAACACTATTTTGAAGTTATATTTGATGGTTTAAAAGAAAAATATAACGCCAAATTTGATACAGAAGTCAACGCTGAAGGTCTTAAGGAATTGGTAGTATTATATAAGAACTACTTTAAAGAAATCACAGGAAGAGACTTTCCTACAGATGTTTTTGAACAGTTGAGACTTGCTATTGAAGCTGTATTCAAATCATGGAACAACGAAAGAGCCTTCATATACAGAAACAGAGAAAAAATTCCTCATGACTTAGGAACTGCCGTAAATGTTCAAACTATGGTCTTTGGAAATATGGGAGATGACTGTGGAACAGGTGTTGCATTTACAAGAAACGCTGCTACCGGTGAAAACAAGTTATTTGGTGAATTCTTAAGAAACGCTCAAGGTGAAGATGTTGTAGCCGGTGTTCGAACTCCTTCTGAGATTAGCGAATTAGCAGAAGAATTCCCCGCCATTTTCAAACAATTTGTTGAAATAGCCAATACTCTTGAAAATCACTACAGAGATATGCAAGATATAGAATTTACCATCCAAAATGGTAGATTGTTTATTCTTCAATGTAGAAACGGAAAGAGAACCGGTGTTGCAGCTGTAAAGATAGCTATAGATATGGTAAACGAAGGTTTAATAACCAAAGAAGAAGCTATTATGAGAGTTGAACCTATGGCTCTTGAACAACTCCTTCACCCAAGAGTTAATGTTCCTAAGGAAGTTAAAAACATAGCAACCGGTTTATCAGCCGGCCCCGGTGGTGCAAGTGGATTTATAGCAATGGATAGTGCCAAAGCTCAAGAATTTAAGGCACAAGGCAAGCCAGCATTATTGGTAAGAAAAGAAACCAACCCTGATGATCTCTCCGGTATGCTTGCGGCTAAAGGTGTTTTAACTAGCCTTGGTGGAAGAACAAGCCACGCCGCTTTGATTGCAAGACAATACGGTATCCCTACAGTATGTGGATGTAATGCTTTAAAGTTAGACTATGATAAGAGAGAAATTACAATTAGTGGTAAGACATATAAAGAAGGTGAACCATTATCAATAGATGGAACCCTTGGATATGTTTATGAAGGCATGTTTGAAACAGAGCCTGTATCAATGACAGGTGATTTTGGAACCTTTATGTCTTGGGTTGATGAATTTAGAAAATTAGGTGTTCGTGCTAATGCTGATAACCCAATTCATGCTGCCGAAGCAGTTAGATTAGGTGCTGAAGGTATCGGTCTTTGCAGAACAGAACACATGTTCCTTGGGGACAGAGCCGCTTTAGTTCAAGAAATGATATTGGCTGATGATGATGAAACCAGAGAATTAGCCCTTGCCAAACTTCTTCCTCTTCAAAAAGAAGACTTTAAAGGCATATATATAGCCATGGAAGGCAGACCGGTTACAATTAGACTTATTGACCCTCCACTTCACGAATTCCTTCCCGATCATACAACATTAGCTGTTGATTTAGCTGTATTAAAAGCTACCAACCCTAATTCTCCCGAAATTCCTGAGAAAGAAAAGCTTTTAAAGAAAGTTAATGAATATGCCGAAGCAAACCCAATGCTTGGCCTTCGTGGTTGTCGTCTTTCCATTTACTTCCCCGGAATAGTTAATATGCAAGTCGGAGCTATTATAGGAGCCGCTTGTGAATTAAAGAAAGAAAAAGGTCTTGTTGTAATTCCGGAAATAATGGTTCCTTTGGTTGGTTCTGTGTCTGAACTATCATATTTAAAGAAACAATTAACAGAAGTTGCAGAAAAGACAATGGAAAAATATGGTGTTATTGTTGATTATAAGATAGGAACTATGATTGAAATCCCAAGAGCAGCCTTGACAGCCGATGAAATTGCTAAGGAAGCTGACTTCTTCTCATTTGGAACAAATGACCTAACACAAATGGGTTATGGTTTATCAAGAGACGACGCCGCCAAATTCCTTCCTCTTTATACAGACAAACAGATCTACAAGAACGATCCTACAGATACCATAGACCAAAAAGGTGTTGGTAGACTCATGAAAATTTGTGTAGAAGATGCAAAGGCAGTTAAACCAAGTATTAAGTTAGGTATTTGTGGAGAACACGGTGGAGAGCCTGATTCAGTTAAGTTCTGCCACAAGATAGGATTAACCTATGTTTCCTGTTCTCCTAAGAGAATCCCGGTTGCCAAGTTAGCTGCAGCTCAAGCCGCTATAGAAAATAAATAAACATATACTAATAAAGTCCCCTGTATTGGGGACTTTTTTTATGAAAGAATAGACTTAAATTTCAATAAGAATATAAATAAAAGTCTCAATTCTTAGATTATGGACTTAATTCTTTTAAATTCTTTTACCAACTTCAATTAATTTATTTAAAGATTCCTCTGGAATTTCTCCCTCCATAGTAATAGGAGCATTTAGTGTAACGGCACCTCCCACATCGTTAAAGGACTTAACCAAATATATAAGTTCTTCTGCCGGATATTTAATCCATGGTGTTTCAAGGTCATTTATAGCCCATAAATAATCAAAAGGCACCAAAGCGTGAGCCAAAGCTCCGTCAATATATTTGCTATCCGGCGTATACTTCTTTACTCCGTATTTTGTAGGGCAAAAGCCTTCCGGAGTCACTCTGTAATCTTTATATTTATCATCAACAGCAAAGCCAAATACTTCCGGGTCCATTCTTATTTTACCTTCTTGGCACGCTGTCACTTCTCCCGGGAAAAAGTCATTTTCATCACTGATGTTATACAAACTGTCAATACAAAAACTTCCGTCAGAAAAGGCAAGAGCGGAATTGGGGTTTCCGCTTCTCAAAGCTTCCGCAAAGACTGACCAATCCCATAAACCGTTGGTGTGGTGGTCGTAGCATCCGTCAATCCACCAACCATCACAATCTGTTCCAAATTTTTGTGAATATGCCCTATAAACTTGCTCCCAACATTTACAAAAAGCTTCTTTTTTAGGATCACTATCATCCCATTTAAACACAGAATAAAGTTCTGGGTTATTTCTACAATTTGAATATGTTTCACCGGGAAGATAACATAGAAAATGCTTTCCCCTCTTCTTCATTTCCTTTGCAAATTCGTGGACAAGGTCTCTTTCTGAGGTATGTCCTTTTATATGACTGTCTATGTATTCATTAGGTCCTATATAATAACCTGTGTTTTGTGCGATTGTAAATTGAAACCAATCAGCTCCACAAGCATCAATATAAGACATAAATCTGTCTATATCAAAATTATTTACTGTTTCATTTAAAAACTTGGTCTTTTCATCAGGAGTCTCCCCTACCGGGTCTATTAAATAATGAACCATAAGACCAAATTTTCCCTTACTCATCCATTCTACTCTTTTTGTATCTCGCATTTTTTATCTTCCTTAAATGTTCTATTCAATTATAATTATATAATAAATGACAAAAATTAGCAAGTTTTTAGAGAGAATAAAAACCGGTCACCATATCTAAAAAGAGCATAGTATTAAATTTGGAGCCCACCACCAAAGTGGTGCGAAGCACCACGATTTTGATTTTTGATTATTAATTATTGATTTTTAATTATTACCCTCTTATTGCTTTTTTAATATCTATTAATTTATTTATTGTTGTTTCCGGTATTTCGCCTTCATAAGTTACAGGGACATTGATAGTGACCGCACCTTCAACATCGTTGAATGATTTTATCAATTTTATAATATCCTTTGAAGGATAATAAATCCAAGGAGAATCTTCATTAAAATATATACACCATAAAGTATCTATAGGTACCAAAGCGTGAGCTAAAGCTCCGTCTATATATTTGCTGTTGGGACTATATAGTTTTACTTTATCTTTACAGGGAGCATAACCTTCTACTGTAATTCCTTTTAAACCATAAATTCCGGGATCCATTCTTATTTGCCCTCCTTGACAAGCTGTCACTTCTCCGGGAAAATAATCATTTTCATCAGTAATATTATATAAACTGTCAATACAAAAACTACCATCAGAAAAAGCAAGGGCAGAGTTTTGATTGCCACTTCTCAAAGCCTTAGCCCACACAGAAAAATCCCAAAAACCATTAGTATAAAAGTCATAACAACCATCTATCCACCAACCGTCACACAGGTCTTTAAATTTTTGTGAATATGAATAAAATACTTGCTCCCAAGCTTTAAAAAACGCTTCTCGTTTAGGGTCATTATCATCCCATTTAAAAGCATCTACAAGTCTTGGGTGTATATCAGAGTTATATTTAGCTTCTCCGGGAAGATAACACAATAATCGTTTACCTCTTTTTTTCATTTCTTGGCCAAGTTCCATAACAAGGTCACGCTCTGAAGTAATACCGGGGATAACCCGGTCCATAAAATCATTTTTTCCTATATAATAACCATAATTTTGAGCAATGGTTATACATAGCCAAGCCGGGTCACACAGATCCACATAAGACATAAATCTATCTAAATCAAAGGAATTAACCTTATTATTAAAGTCTTTTAATTTATCTTCATCATTGTCTCCTACCGGATCTATTAAGTAATGGATCATCATCCCATATTTACCTTGGGACATCCATTGGCATCTTTTAACATCCCTCATATTTTTCGTTCCTTTTTACAATTTTAATTATAGCAAAATTAACAATAATATGCACATTTTTAAAAAAAACTCAAAACCTAAAAGATTTTGAGTATAAAAATAAATTTTTTTTTTATGGTATAAAGTTAAGTTCCATAAATTTATTTTCCCGACAGCTATCTTTTGCTTTAAGACACATATATACAGATCTTATACCATCAGTTAAATTGGCAACTGATTTTCCGTTACCTCTTACAAGATGAACGAAACTGTCTATTAAAATATCGTCACCGCCGCCGTGAGAAGCTGTTGATGTGGTATCTATAGTTTCCACTAAAGGTGATCTATGGCTGTAATATTTTACTTTTTCATCTCTCCAGTCAAATTCTATGGTTCCATCATAACCTACAACCTTACAACCACGACAACCGGCAGCATTTCTTGCAAAGAAGCATTGGTCATAAGAAGCGATCATTCCGGAGCTGTATCTGATTATAGCAGAGCCGGCATCTTCATTACCTGTGTCCTTGGCAAATTGGCATTGATAAGGAAAAGCCTTTCTGTCCCCTCTTGCGGGGATTTTGTCTATTTCATGTCTGTATAAATACATGTGATAAGGACCTTGGGGACAGGTTTCAAATTTATCACAGTCGACGCAGTATAAGCCTTCGGGCATATCACCTTTAAATACTTGTTTTTGGTTCATAGCTGCCAACATTACAGGCTCTTGACCTAAAATATTTGTTATATAGTCAAAATCGTGAGTTGCTTTCTGAAGCCATAGGCCTTGAATGATATTTTCATTTCTATACCATTGTCTGTAATAAACATCACCATAGTTTGGATAGCACCAAGCTTCAAGGAAATTAGGCTCACCTATGGCACCTTGAGCTATCTTCTCTTTCATAACTCTGGCAACCGGTGTCACTCTCAAAGGAAAAGATATAACAACCTTGTCTTCCTTTCCTTTGCCGGCCTCTTGAAGTTTATACAAATCATCATAATTAGTGGCAACAGGCTTTTCCAAATATAAGGGTAATCCTTTGTTTAACACCTTCACGGCATATTGTGTATGAGTATCACAATTAGACGCAATAAAAACACCGTCAAGGTCTGCCTTATCAAGCATTTCATCCACATCACTATAGAGGACAACATCATCAAAGTTGTAACCGAAATGCTCCAAACATCCTTTTGCAGACTCGGGATAAGGATCTACAAGAGCTACAAAGTCAAAATCCGGAGCCTGTTTGATAACCAAGCTCCAAAGCCCGGACATACGAGCACCAAAGCCAATGATACCAATTCGTTTACGTTCCAAAATAAACTCCTTATTAATATTTCATTATTTTTCCGATAGTATTTTTGTAAAGGTCGGTGATTTCGTTGAGATCTGCGTCTATTACTGCTTTGTTATTAACAGATATAGAAACCTTTTCGTCACTTGACACTTGACCGTCACTGATAAAGTCTATACTATATTTATTACAGATATTCTTTATCTCGCCTACATTTCTGTCATCATAAGAAATTAATATTCTTGACTGAGCTTCGTTAAACAAGGTGTTGGAAACAGGTCTCTCTGTATCAATATTAAATGTGGCTCCTAATTTTCCATTTATACAACATTCAGCCAAAGCTATAGCCAAACCACCTTCTGACAGGTCATGAGCTGATTTTATTAACCTTTTATCAATAAGCTCTCTTATGCAAGCTTGAACATTTAGCTCTTCCTTGGTGTCATAGTGAGGAGTGTTTCCCACAGCAAGGTCAAACTCTGCCTTAATATATTCACTACCGTCAAGAGCGTCATAATCGTTAGCGTCTTTTGATACACCGCTTATAAGGGCAATCTTATCACCTTTTGCCTTAAATTCACTTGTCATTCTCTTGTCAACATCATCTAACAATCCCATCATACCTATGGTTGGTGTTGGGTAAATTGTTCCCTCAGGAGTCTCATTATAGAAAGAAACATTTCCGGAAACAACAGGAGAATTGAAAGCTTCACACTCTTCAGCCAAGCCCTTAACAGCTTGTTCAAATTGCCAGAAAGCTTCAGGTTTTTCAGGATTTCCAAAGTTTAAACAGTCGGTCACACCCATGGGAGTAGCTCCGGAGCAAGATATGTTTCTTGCTGCTTCGGCAACAGCAATTTTAGCACCTTTATAAGGATTGAGATAAACATATCTTGAATTACAGTCAGTGGTAACTGCTATACCTTTTGTGGTTTCACGAACCCTTAACATAGCACAATCGGAACCGGGTAGAATTGTAGTATTGGTTTGAACCATGTGATCATATTGATCATATACCCATTCTTTTGATGCTATGGAAATATCTCCTATTAATTTTAAAAATACTTTATTATAATCATTTGGTTCGGGCAATTTTGACAAATCATAATTTTGAACTTTTGAAATATAATCCGGCTCTTTTGTGTCTAAGTAATAGGTAGGTGCATTATCTGCTAAATCTTTACCTTTGACACAAGCAACAAGCTCATCATTATCATATATACGAACAATCTCATCAGCTGTCACTTCTCCAATAACAACTGCTTGAAGTCCCCATTTCTTGAAAACTGCGGCAACTTCATCTTCATGACCCTTTTCTACTACAGCCAGCATTCTTTCTTGGGATTCTGATAACATAATTTCATAAGGTGTCAAATCGGCTTCACGCAAAGGTGTTTTTCTGATATTAACGCTCATACCTGTATTACCCTTAGCTGACATTTCGGTTGTAGAGCATGTAATACCGGCAGCACCCATATCCTGTATTCCGGTTATATATCCGGTTTTAAGAGCTTCAAGGGTAGCTTCAATTAAAAGTTTTTCTTGGAATGGGTCTCCCATTTGAACATTTGGTCTTTTACTTTCAGAGTCGGGACCTAATTCAACTGAAGCAAAGGTAGCACCGTGAATACCATCTTTACCTGTGGCAGATCCTACTATCATAACTGGGTTACCTACTCCGTTAGCCCCTGCTGTTGCAACTTCATCAGTTTTTAGTATACCGATAGCCATAGCATTAAGTAAAGGATTTCCACTATATGAATCATCAAAATATACTTCACCTGCTATTGTAGGAACTCCCACACAGTTACCATAATGAGATATTCCTTCTACTACATGTTCAAATAAATATCTATTATGTGCATCATCAAGATTACCAAATCGCAAAGAATTTAAATTAGCTATAGGACGAGCACCCATAGTAAAGATGTCTCTTAATATTCCGCCTACACCAGTAGCGGCTCCTTGAAAAGGTTCAACTGCTGAGGGGTGGTTATGGGATTCCATTTTCATACAAATACCCAAACCATCACCTATATCTATAATACCCGCATTCTCTAAACCTTCACCTTCAATGGCTTCCTTATATTTTTTGAAATATTTTAGAATAGGTCTGGAATATTTGTAACCACAGTGTTCTGACCACATAACGGCAAACATACCAACTTCAGTATATGTTGGATGTCTTCCTAACATTTCAACTATTTTAGAATATTCTTCATCATTTAAACCCATTGGCTGATATACATCAGGAGCTATGGGCGTAGTGTTTTTAATTTCTTTTTCCATAATTTCCTCTTAATTCATCCTTTCAACCAAAGATTTAAAAACATTTATTCCATCTGTGGAACATAACAAATCTTCAACAGCTCTTTCGGGATGAGGCATCATTCCCGCAACATTTCCGGCTTTATTAATAATACCTGCTATATTGTTAACAGAACCGTTTATGTTTGCCTCTTCCGTTACATTTCCGAAAGCATCACAATATTTAAATAATATTTGATTATTATCTTCAAGTTCTTTAATAACATCGGTTTCAGCAAAGAAATTACCGGAATGATGAGCGACAGGAATATTTAAAACATCACCTTTTTTATATAAATTTGTCCAATCGGATGTATCATTTTCAACTTTTAGATTAACATATTTACATATAAATTTTAATTTATCATTGGCAGTAAGAACTCCCGGAAGTAAATGTGCTTCACATAAAATCTGAAAACCATTACAAATTCCTATTAAGTGTCCACCATCTTTAGCATAATCTATTATAGATTGCATAACGGGAGAAAATCTTGCAACGGCACCGGTTCGTAAATAATCACCATAAGAAAATCCACCCGGAAGAATAATGCAATCGTAACCTTTAACATCAGTATCTTGATGCCATATATAATCAACCTGCTCTTTAATAACATCTTTTATACAAAAAAAACTGTCCTGATCACAGTTTGATCCCGGAAAAATAACCACCCCAAATTTCATATATTATTCCTTTTCAATTTCATATTTATAATTTTCAATAACAGTATTAGCAAGTAACTTAGAACAAAGTTCTTCTACAGCTGTATTGACATCTTTTGTATTTTCATTTATGGAAAGCTCTATAAATTTCCCAATACGAACATTTTCTACTTCATCATAACCTAAATTTACCGCCGCACCCTTAACAACTTTACCTTGTGCATCAAGTAATGAGGGCTTTAATGTAACATAAACCTTTACTCTATACATATCATATCCTCTTAAATTTATTATTCAACCATTATATATTATACCACAATTTATAATTAAAATCAAAAATATTATTTTATAAAATGAATTAAAGAAAAAGAAAATATAATATCTTATTAAATATTTCAAAATATCAAGTCTTCGTTTTGACAAAACACCAAAATAGAGTATAATAAATTGATGGAGTAAAAATTCAAATTTTAATTAATGACAATTTGCAAGCCATCTCCACTTTTGATAAAGGTTGAAATGCGGCAAAAAAGCATCGCTTTTTTGCAAAAAAGCAAACTGCTTTGCTTTTTTAGCAAGAGCCGGAAAATCTACGATTTTTCGGTGACCGACGACAAAAATCTTTACCAATTTGGGGTCCCCAAAAGTTGAATTTATTAAACTTTTAGGGGTGAAATTTAAGATTTTTGACTAGACCCATTGAAACCCAAGGGTTCCATCCCTTGAGGTTTCAAGGAAGGGTATAGATAGGACAAGCCTATAACTTGCAAAATAAAATAATAGATTTATAACAATAAATCAACAAATTTTGATTTAACGATTTTAATTTGTAAAAATATAGACTTGAAAAAAGTATAAATTTATGATATAATATAAATGATACTGTTTAATTGTGATTAATAATGGTAAATTCAAAAACTTTAAATTAGGTGATAAAATGAAAACACTATTTATTAACGCTAAAATTGTATCCACAAACTCTATTTTTGAAGGTTTTGTGGGAATAGAAAATTCCAAAATCATATATGTAAACAAAACCAAACCCACAGACTCATACGATAAAATTATAGATCTTAAAGGCAAATATCTATCTCCCGGATTTATAGACATTCACGTTCACGGTGGAAACAATTTTGACTTTATGGATGCAGATGAAGCGTCATTTAAAGGAATAGCTGATTTCCATTCACTCCACGGAACAACTTCAATGGTTGCAACATCTCTTTCCGGTGCTAAAGAAGAAATCCTTCAATTTTTAGATAATTTTAACCTATACGCTCCAAAAGTTAAATCTCTAAACTACTTAGGCGTTCACCTTGAAGGTCCTTATTTTTCAATGAAATATAAGGGAGCACAAGATCCTAAATATATACGAAATCCTCAACCAGAAGAATACCAAGAATTCGTAAGCAAGGGAAACCTCAAAAGAATGTCCATAGCTCCTGAAACGGAAGGTGCTATGGAACTTGGCGACTATCTTAAATCCAAAGGAATTGTAGCTTCCATAGGACACTCAGCCGCCACTTTTGACATTTGTGAAGAAGCTATAAAGCACGGATATACAATGCTAACTCACTTCTATAACGCCCTTTCAACCTTAGTTAAGGACAAAAGCTATAAAACCTTAGGTTGTATTGAAGCCGGATTATATTTTAACGAACTGACTTGTGAAATAATATCCGATAATCGTCATGTTCCTAATGACCTTTTTAAAATGGTATACAAAATTAAATCCAAAGATAGAATTATTCTCTGTTCCGACGCTCTCCGTGCCGCAGGACTTAAAAATGGAGAAAAAACTATCATAGGTTCAAAAGAAAAAGGTAATGTTGTTATTATTGACGATGATATTGCTAAACTTGAAGACTTGTCTGCTTTTGCCGGTTCCACCGCTTCCGGAGATAGACTTGTTCGAACTGTTTACAAAGGTTGTAACATTCCTCTTCAAGACGCTGTATATATGATGACTGTGACACCGGCCAAGATGATTAATGTATTTGACAAGAAAGGTTCAATTGAAGTCGGAAAAGACGCCGATTTAATTATTTTTGATGACGATGTAAATGTTTCTTCCACTTACGTTATGGGAGAAAACATATATTAGTCATGATTAATATTAACGAAATTAATAAAGAATATCATATTTATGAAGATTCTTTTATAAGAACATCCTTATTTTCTTTATGTGTTGTTAAAAAAAATAATAAAAAATATATATGTATTGATAAAGATTTTGGCTTTAAAGACATTATTACCAATGAAATCTTTATAGATGGGCAACGAGGAGCAAAAGGACCTGGGGAAGGCCATTCTTTTAAATCTAAGAATTTTCCTTATGTTATATTTCCCCTCTCATGGGAAAACTATTTTATTTTATCAAATTTAATTCCTAACTTAAAACCTACAAAATGTAATAATATTTCTTCCTTTGGTTGTGGAGACAGATTAGGGTTAGTGACTACTGCTCACCTAAAAGCTCTAAATAAATATGATGTTTTCCCGGTTATTGCCCAACAATCCCCTCGGGAACTTGAAAAGGAGCACAGAACATTTAAATCAGTGCTTCTTGATGCTGTTCTTGGGATTTTAGAAGCCGGATATACAGGCCCTTTCGGAGCAGATGCAGATCATATTAAATCAAAAGATAGGTTATTAGAAGCTATAGATGCTAAATATTCTATGTATACAATAGATGTTTCCGATGAACTTAATTTAAATAACATAAATGAAAACATTTTAAATAATTGTTCGAAATCTATTATAGATAAATTTAGCGGATACCCAATTCAAACAGAACGCTCGTTAAAGAATCAACAAGGAACAAAAGAACCTTGTGAGGACTGTCAAACAGATAAATACTGTTACACATTATCAAATAAAGAGTTAATTAAATCAGCTTGTGTATTCCAAAGTGCAATGGATAAAGCTATTCTTTATCATAATATCATCAAGAGTTCTATTAAGGATTTTGATTTTGAAGTATCAATAGATGAAGGCCCAAAGACAACAACCTTTGAAGATCATATCTTTTGTTCTAATTATCTTAAAGCTAATAATATAAACTTTTTCTCTCTTGCTCCAAAATTTCCCGGTAAATTTCAAAAAGCACTTGATTATGTGGGAGACATTAAAGAATTTACATATTCTATCTACATTCACAGTGAAATAGCAAGAAAAATGGGTAATTATAAAATATCTCTTCATTCAGGCTCAGATAAATTTAGCATCTATCCCATTTTTAAAAAAGCTACAAAAAGAATTTACCATATTAAAACCAGCGGAACATCATATCTCAGAGGAATTATATTGGCATCTATTAGAAACAAACCTTTATTTATAAAAATGTATAAAATTTGTTTAAATAACTTAGAATACAATAAAAAATTCTATGATGTAGGTATCAATTTAAAAGATTTCCCTAACTCTCTCGAAAATATAGACATAGAAAAATTCATAAAGGATCCAAAAGTGACCCAACTTTTCCACATATCCTATGGCTCTATCTTAGACAATCTTAAAAATGAATTCTATGATTTTCTCAATAAAAACGAAAAAGAACATTATCAAATAGTCACAGACCATATTGAAAAACATTTAAAGTTATAATATTGGGAACTATATTCTCATTTCTTCGTACTTATAAATGAAATAGTAAATAAGGTTTATTAATTATGAATAACAACATACCTACTGACGAAGATTTTGAAGTGATAAATAATTGCTTGGCAACAATAGATATCAAGCCACAGAAAGCAGATACCAATTTTTCATCAAATGTTTTTAAAAATTTTTTAAAACAAGCAACTGGTGGTTTAAATTCTTTTCTGAAATTTATATCCAAAAAAGAAAATTTGGAAATATTTATAGCAATTATGACCGCTCTTATTCCATTCATTACGGTTTTATGGAATAAAAGCCCAAAGTTTAAAAACGGTCTGACACTTATCTTTGGTAAATACTTGCCCGCCATTACAGTTTTCTTCACAATATATGATTTAATTCAACAAAAAACAAAATTCGGTGAAGAAAAACTTCCAAAATTGCCTAAAGAATTAAAATCTTTTTTCACAGGAAATAGTGATAAATAAAAACTAACTTTTGTCTTATAATTTGACAAAACACCCCAAAAAGTAATAAAATATAAAAGGTAATAAAAACTTAGGAGTTTATTAAATGAGAAAAATTATACTTCTTATTGTTGCCTCTGCACTCATTATTTGTGCATTAGGTTGCAATAACAATTCAAACCAAACACCTACAGCTAAGGTTCAAGGTGTTCCAAACAGTGCAGTAGCTACAGTTGATGGACTGCCTATTAGTAAAGCAGAATACCAGTCCTATTTACATAATAATTTTGGTGACAAAGCTCTTATGGCTTTAGCTTCACAAAAAATACTTGAAGCTTGGGCAAAAGAAGAAGGTGTCACACCTACCAAAGAACAAATTGATAAATTCATTGAAGACCTTAAGTATGAAGGTCAATATGATAGTGCTATAGAAGCATTAGGCGAAGATGGTGTTAACCTTTTAATGAACGACCAACTTTTAAAGACCAATATTTCCAAGAAACTTAACCCTCCTACAGAAGAAGAAATAAAGGAAATGTATAATAGTCTTAAAGAAAAATATGTTCATGGTCCAAGAAAACTTGCCATTATCGTTTTGGGTCAAGACAAGGGCGTTCTTGAAGAAGTTTATAAAGAAATTGAGAATGACGATGCTGAAGCAATAGAAAAGAAAGTTAAAGAACTTTCAGAAAAATATGATGCAGATAAAAAACCCAGAACCGGAACTCTTTGGATAGGTGACGAAGCTAACGGAATTCCTGAAGAAATTCATAAAGCTATAAAAGATATGAAGCTTAATGATATAAGCAAAGTTGGTGAAATTAAAGGTGATCTTCCAATTTACTATATTGTTAAAATAAAAGCTACAGAAGATAAAGTTGACAAAAAACTTGAAGATGTTAAAGATGAAATTGCCGATAATGTTGCATACTACAATTCTCAATATAAAGAAGATTTTAGAAATGAACTTGCTAAAAGAACAGAAAATGCCAAAATTATCATTAATATTGATAAATACAAAGATTTGGCTGATTTCATAACACACCCCAATCCTATGGGTGGAATGATTCCTCAAGGTGCTACACCTCCTCCGGCAGCAAAACCTGCACCTGCACCTGCACCTAAGAAAAAATAAGTAATATGTAAAGGTAAGGACTTATCCTTACCTTTTTTTAAAAAAATATGAAAAATATAAGTATTTTATTAATAATTATTGTTATACTATTTTCATTCGGATGTGCTAAATCACCGGACCATAAAGAAGAAACCGGTAGCCAAATTATTGTTGAATTTAAAGTTAAAGGTAAAATTAATATCACAGACCGAGATGAAAAAAATCTATTAAGAAATTATTTCATAGCCATTAACTGCGACAATTCAGACGGATCCTATGGTCCAATACCCGTGGTCTATAAAGCATCCGGTGCTTATGGTTGGGGAAATGGTTGGGGAACAAGTGACAAAGCAACTCAAAGCAAAGGTATTACAAGTTTCTTGGAGTATAATATAGACAATTCTGAAGGGAACTTTTATAAAATTATTCCGGGAACCCAATTAAGGCAATACTCTTCCCCAATTATACCAACATCTTGCTCACTTACAGATGACGGAAAAGGCATAAGAGCTGTTTTTGATTTTTCAGACATTGAAACTGAATCCATATCAGCCGATAATATTAAAAAACTACAAATTAATATTATAACCAATAATCTCATTATTTCAAACACAACAGAAAACACCCCGGGCAGAAGATATGATGCCTTAGGGCCTAAAGGTAATGACTTTATAGATATTGAAACAGACAGATCCTATACATATACAGGAACTGACGACGAAGGTGACGTTGCAGACGAAGATTTGGATATTACCAAATGGTCTGTTCAAGTGATATATAAAGATTAGTATTTATTTGAAACTTTTTTTAAAAAACATCGTTTATAATTATGTAAACAGTTGACAAATACAACTATATAGTGGTATAATAATATTGGCAGTCTACAACTTAGAGTGCCAATATTTATGGAAATAATAATTTACGGAGGCGTAACAATGATAAAACCATTAGGTGATAAAATTGTGGTTATTCCATTGGAAGAAGAAAACAAAACAAGCGGAGGAATCTTTCTTCCCGATACAGCCAAAACAAAACCCACAGAAGGTAAAGTAGTGGCTGTAGGACCGGGTCGTGTTATGGAAGACGGTTCAAGATTTCCTATGCCTGTAAAAGAAGGTGAGATAGTTATTTACGGAAAATACGGTGGAACAGAAGTTAAAATAGATGGTGTAAACTATATTCTTCTTGATATAGATTCAGTTTACGCAGTTAAAGAATAAGTGAGAGGTGTATTATGGCAGCTAAAATTATGGTATATGATGAAGCAGCAAGACAAGCCCTTGAAAAAGGTGCTTCTACAGTAGCAGCTGCAGTTAAAGTGACCCTGGGACCTAAGGGAAGAAATGTTGTCCTTGATAAAAAGTTTGGATCCCCTACTATTACCAAAGACGGTGTTTCTGTTGCTAAAGAAGTTGAACTTGAAGATCCTTATGAAAATATGGGAGCCCAACTTGTTAAAGAAGTAGCTTCCAAAACCAACGATATAGCCGGTGACGGAACCACAACAGCTACAGTTTTGGCAGAAGCAATTGTTAAAGAAGGACTTCGATATGTTGCAGCAGGTGGAAACCCAATAGCCGTTAAAAGAGGTATTGACAAAGCCACTGCATGTGTTGTTGACAAAATCAAATCTATGGCTATTCAAATAGAAACAAAAGATGAAATCGAACAAGTAGCCTCTATTTCCGGAAACGACCCCGAAGTAGGAAAATATATTGCTGACGCTATTGCAGCAGTTGGTCGTGATGGTGTTATTACAGTTGAAGAATCAAAGGGAACTGACACATCCATTGACACAGTTGAAGGTATGCAATTTGATAAAGGATATATTTCTCCTTATATGGTGACAGACAGCGAAAGAATGGAAGCAGTTCTTGATAACCCATTAATCCTTATCCACGAGAAAAAGATCTCTAACGCTCAAGATTTGGTTCCTCTCTTAGAGAAAATTGCTCAAACAAGAAGACCCATAGCTATTATTGCTGAGGATGTGGACGGTGACGCCCTTTCTACATTAGTAGTTAACAAATTAAGAGGAACTTTAAATGTTGTTGCTATTAAAGCTCCCGGCTTTGGTGACAGAAGAAAAGCTATGCTTGAAGATATAGCCATTCTAACCGGTGGTAAGTTTATCTCTGAAGACCTTGGTGTAAAGCTTGACCAAGTAGACGCTTCTTACCTTGGACAATGTGCCAAAATTATTGTAACTAAAGAAAACACAACCATTATGGAAGGTAAAGGTTCTGAAGAAGCTGTGACAAGCAGAATTCACCTTATTAAGAGACAAATAGAAACAACAGATTCCAACTACGACAGAGAAAAATTACAAGAAAGACTTGCCAAACTCTCCGGTGGTGTTGCAGTAATCAAAGTTGGTGCCGCTACTGAAACTGAACTTAAGGAAAAGAAACACAGATTTGAAGATGCTCTATCAGCTACAAGAGCCGCTATCGAAGAAGGTGTTGTAGCCGGTGGTGGAACAGCATTAGTTGACGCAATCCCGACTCTTGACAAACTAAAGGTAAAAGGTGATGAAAAAGTTGGTGTTGACATTATAAAGAAATCACTTGAAGCACCCATAAGAACCATTGCTGAAAACGCCGGTGTAGAAGGTTCTGTTGTATTTAATAAAGTTAAAGAAAAAAAACCGGGTATTGGATTTAACGCAGCAACCGAAGAATATGTTGATATGATTAAATCCGGTATTATAGACCCTGTTAAAGTAACAAGAAGTGCTATTGAACACGCCGCTTCCATCGGTTCTTTAATCTTAACCACAGAATGCTTAATTGCAGATAAGAAAGAAGATGAAGACAAAGCCGATCCATATGCCGGTATGTAAATAAATTATATTTTATATTTTGTATTTAACGCTATTATGTCCCCCCTAACACAAATGGGGGGGATTTTTTTATTCATATAATATTATAGAAAGACTACATATCATATTCCTCCTAATTCTCCTATGTTTACAATTTAAAAGATAAAATTTTAATTCTTGAAATAGAATGAGGTGACGATTGTTGTATTTCTCTTTATAAAGACATCCAAACCGCACTTAACAATCATATTCAAAAAAGACACATTCCTTTTCCAAAAGTTGTTGATAAAACCTATGGATTTACTGTTAATAAAAAAGTATAAACCTACAATGAAAAAAGATTATATCTGTTATTTTGTCCTAAAACAACGACAGAAAAATTATTTTTTAAAAAAAAGTATAAAATTTGAAACATTAAAACAATAAAATATGGTATAATATTAATGTCTATTCAATAAATTAGTTTCAAATATAATTTTTTGGAATGGTTCCTTGAAAGATGATTTTCTTAAGCAAATTTTCTTTCAAAGAAGAAAGATAAATCTTTGAAAAATAAATGATTTATATACAAAATTAATTCTATAAAGGAGGCAAAATAATATGCCTGAAAAAATGTTGATTACCAAGGGTTTAGCAGAGCTTAAAACCTTAGAGAAAAGAATTCTCTCCAAAATTAATGAAGCTGAATTTGTATCAGCCGCAAAAACTTCTCACACAAATATATCTCCGGATTTAACCAAAAAACAATTTGAAGATAATGCCAAAGCCGATCTCGCTTCAATAATCGCTCTTATTGAAAGAAGAGCCAAAATCAAATCCGCCATAATGAAGCAAAACACTATAACCAAAGTATATATTGGCGGAAGGGAATATACTGTGGCTGAAGCTGTTGATCTTAAGAACACAATAAGATTTCAAAAAGAGCTTTTATACAAACTTCAAGGTCAATTTACTAAATATAGCAATACAGTTGACCAACAAAATCAAGCTGTAGAGCGTAAGATTGATGATCTTATTAAAACAGCTTTAGGCAATGAAGCTAAGTCTAATTCTAAAACAGCTTATCCTCTTATTGAAGAGTATAAGAAGTCAAATGAGTATTCATTGGTAGATCCAATTAAAGCTAAAAATAAAATCGATGAATTGTCAAAATTCATAGACGATTTTACCAATGAAGTGGATATTCAACTTCAAATCTCTAACTGTAACACCGAAATAACTATTGATTAGTTATCTATTTTATGGCAGTTGCACGAAAAATCCGAATTTTCTATACCTCCTTTAGGGTTTTTGGGGCAGGTTAAACAATTAAAAACCTCAATCATCTTAATAAGACGTTATCAGTATTTGGTCGAATATTAAGATAACAAAATCCTATCCCTTTTGAAGGGAAGGTGGGTCTCGGGACTGAGACTCGGTAATGTTTAATTATCAATGTTCAAAGCTTAATCTTAGTTGGTGCAAAATTACACCATAAATCATTACATCGTTAATTATTAATGATTGATAAAATCCTATACTTGACTTTAGCGGTGCTTATGGAATTAACCCGGATTTTCAGTTTAGGCTGTGCAGCTGCCATTTTTAATACATTTATATTATTAAATATAGTCAATAAAATTTAAAATGATATTTTTATATTTAAAAAATAAAGGGGTAAATTTATATGTCAAATGAAGATTTTATAATTGAAGATGGTGTGCTTAAAGAATACAAAGGAAAAGATACAGATGTAGTTATTCCTGAAGGTGTCACATGTATTGGCAATATGGCTTTATGCGAGGGTTTAAAATTAACTACTTTAGAAATTCCTAAAAGCGTAACAAAAATAGAAGAAGAAGCTTTTTTTTAATTGTTCAAACTTGACGTCTATTAATATTCCTAATAGTATCACAAGTATTGGAGATAGTGCTTTTAGTGGTTGTGTAAATATAGTCTCTATAGAGATTCCTAATAGTGTCACAAATATTGAAAAAAATGCATTTATTTTTGGCGAAAACATAACTTCTATAACTATTCCTAATAGTGTGACAAGTATTGGTAATAGTGCTTTCATTTGGTGTGGAAATTTAACCTCTATAAATATCCCAAATAGTGTCACAAGTATTGGAGAAGATGCTTTTGATGGCTGCGAAAACCTTAATACAGTTAAAGCACCAAAAGATTTAGATTTAAGTAAAACAGCCTGTTTTTGTGAAATTATTAGGTATTAATTATTTCTCTGGCACGGGAGGCAGACTCCCGTGTCATATTGTATAAATTAAAATTAATAATATAATGTTTAGGCTTGAAATAGACCTTTAATGCTTTGGCTACTTAAATTCCTTACGATATAAATAAAACTATTAGTATAGATTATAATACGCAAAGAAATAAAAAGGAGAAATTAATATGTATATTTATGATGCTGAATACATTCATGACGGTGAAACATTATTAAATTGTCCTAAAGAGTTCTCAGGAGTTTTAAATGTTGATGAAGGTGTAATTACGATAAATTATGGCGCTTTTGATGACTGCAAAAATATTACTGAAATTAATATTCCAAAATCAGTTAAATACATTCATGCTTTTGAAAACAGACATAATGCTGAAACCTCTATAATATTACGTGGTATTTTTGGTTCTTACGTTGTAGCTCCAACAAAATTAAGTGCTATAAATGTAGATCCGGAGAATCCATATTTTTCTTCTGTTGACGGCGTTTTATATAATAAGGATAAAACAGTTTTATTAAAATGCCCCAACGTAGAAATTGTAAATTTGCCGGAAACAGTAGAAGAAATCCATAAGGATGCTTTTGAATACTGTGTGGATTTGGTTGAAATTAATGTCGACCCAAACAATAAAAAATACCTTTCAATTAACGGTGTATTATTTAATACTCAACCAAGTGAAATTGTTTTGGTTCCCAATAAACAAACAACTTTGACTTTTCCCGATATCTTTAATAAGATTACTATGGATACCTTAAAAGATTTAGAACAGCTAAAAACTATTAATATTTCACGAAATGTTATAAGGATCGAATTAGGTGCCTTTACAGAATGTAAAGAATTATGTGAAATAAATGTAGACCCTAAAAATGTTAAATATTCTTCTGACAAAGGTATTTTATATAATTATCACAAAACCACTTTAATTAGATGTCCATTACAAAAAGAAGGCGATATTATAATCCCGGATTCTGTAGTAGAAATTGCAGAAGGTGCTTTCGAATATTGTAATAAAATCACCTCAGTCCACATTCCGGATGGTATCTCTTATATAGAAGCCGGAACTTTCTTTAATTGTCACGAATTGACAAATGTTAATATTCCGAATACTGTCAAAAAGATAAGTGCAGAAGCATTTACCGAATGTCCAAAGCTTAATAACATTTATATTCCTAAAAGTGTTGAAGATATTCATTGCTTAGCTTTTGATGTTATTGAGAATATTATTGTTGACCCGAACAACAAATTCTTTTATGTAAAAAAAGGTATGGTTGAATATATAGATGAAGAGTAAACATATTTTAAAATATTAAATATAACATACCTATTTCTAAAATAGAAAATAAGAAAAATAAAATTTAAAATATAAAATATGTGTACCAATTATAGGGATATCTTAAGTTGGAGAGAAATATTTCTTATTTTATATTTTTTATTTTTGCTAACAAAGATTTTATAAATGTTTTATTAATACAAAGGAGGATACTTATTGAATATTAAAACTATTGACAAAAATCAAATTGGTGGAGCCGTAATAGTTATAGAAGAAGGCGGCAAACGAATAATGTTTGATTACGGAACGGAATTGCCGGGTTTCACTCCAAAGGAAGAGTGGGACTTTGAAAACAATCCTATTGATGCTGTTTTTATTTCTCATATTCATGAGGACCATATAGGAAAAATATATAACATACCGAATGATACTCCTATTTATATGGGAGAATTTACATATAAAATTATAATTAGAACTCTTAAATCATTAGTTGGATTATATAAATACCATATAAATGATCAAAAAGCAAAAGAAGAAGCTAAAAAAAAGTTAGATTACTTAGAAAGTAAATATAAGAATGATAAAATTATATTTCAATCCAATGGACATAAAATTGTAGTTGAACCTTTTACCGTAACACCATATATGGTAGATCACTCTTCTTATGATGCATATATGTTTTTGGTTGAAACATATAAGGAAAAACTGGTCTTTACAGGTGATTTTAGGAATGTGGGATATGATTATGATATATTCAAAACTATAGAAAAGCTTTCTAAGCCTATCGATTATCTCATTATTGAAGGGACAAATATTGATAAAGGAGGCAAAGTTTTACCACCTACTCCCAGTTTATTTAAGATGAAGCGTGATTTGTCAAAATTATTTAAAGAACACAGACATATTTTCCTAATTGTTGCTTCCACCAATATTCAAGCTATAAAGACATTTACCAATGCTGCAAAAAGAAAAAATATTTATACATACGTTACTTATAAACAAAAGAATATACTAAAAGACTACTGGTATAAGAACGAAAAATGTATGGAAGAAATGTTTGGCAAATTATGGCAATTAGATGATAATATTGACGAAAAGAAACATCAATCACCTAAAAATCAAAAGTTCTACTCACAAAAAGAACTTATGAAAAAACACGGATTTCTCACTATTATCAAGCCGGGAACAAGCCAAATAAATATAAAAGACTTTAAGGAGGAAAAGCCTATAGTAATTTATTCTATGTGGAAAGGATATCTTGACCGAACTAATAAAGATACTTGCATAGAAACTTATGCTGACTTTATTGATGAATGCGATAAATTAGGTTTTGATGTATACTATGATTTCCACTTATCAGGTCATGCAACACCTGATGCTATTGCCGATGTGATTAATGAAATTAATCCACAGAAAGCAATTTATCCCGTTCACACAAACTACAAAGAAGGGTTCTTAGCTCTTCCCCTATCTGAAGAACTAAAAACAAAAATCAAAATTTAAAGGAAGGTAAAATCAATGCCATCATACACCAAAGGCCACACATTAACAACTTTTGTTAATGATTTTATTCGTGACGTTAATACTCTATATAATTCAAAACCTATAAATTGGACAGGCAAAACAAATGATACAAAAGAACGATATACAGAAGTTGTATCAGATAAATTAATAGAATTATACGATCTATTTAGACCTACTTGTATTACACGAAAAAATACTTATAATTTAATATCTGACCACATAGTCAAAGCTTTATCAGCAAGCAATATTGAAGACGCAGTTTGTAAAGCCATGTTTTTAAGTAGTTATAAGTATGGAAAAGAATATAATATAATAAAAAAAATTATTGATTTTCAAACTCCTATAAGAACACAACAAGGTGATTCATATGATGCTTTTGACTTACTAAGTAAAAATGATGATACAAAAGAATTGTTTTTACTTGAAGTTAAAAGACCAGTTTCACCTGAACGTTTTTACGATGCGTATTAGAAGTAATGACATATTATTTTACTATTAATCATACTTTATTAAAACATGATTTTGGTATTTCTCAAGATTATACTATAATACCGGCTACATTAATATTTAATTATAAAGAAAGTAGACCTTACAAAGATATGGATGACGCAAGTCAAATAAATCTTAGAAAATTAATAAATAAATTTCAAGAAGATTTTGGATTTAGAATGTTTTATTTTGATATAGACAAAAAAATAGAGGATATAAATACTGAAATAGGTTTGTATAAGATAACTAATAATAAAGGAGAACAGGAATTTGATATGGAAAGTTTAGCAGATTTCTTTAATTGTGATGTTAATATAAAAGAATTCACTTTTTAGTTTACTATAAGGCTCCATAAGGAGCCTTTTTTTTTATATTAAAAATTGCTATTTACAAGTAAAATGTGTTATAATAATTATGAATAACTAATAATCCTAAAAAAGAGGTGTAAATCAGATTATGATTAAAGGTATATCTTATTGGGCATTTCCTGCCGGAACGAGTTGTAAAGAAGCTATTAAATTAGCTAAAGAAAATAGTTTTGAATCAATAGAATTGGCTTTCGCTCCCGAAGATGAGCTTGGGCTTAAAACCACCAAAGAATTTTGTGAAGATTTAAAAGCCTACGCAGACCAAATAGGCATTAAAATTTCTTCTATGGCTACAGGTATGTATTGGGGTATCCCACTAACCGACCCTGACAATTCCAAAACCGCTATTGAAAACACCAAGAAATATCTTGAAGTTGCTTCATGGCTGGGAATAGATGCTGTATTGGTAATTCCCGGTTGTGTAGACGCTTTTGACCCTGATTTTAAAATAGTAGAATATGAAACCTGTTGGAACAAAGCAACAGAAGCTATCAAAGAACTTATCCCTTATGCAGAAAAATACGGTGTATGTATGTGTCTTGAAAATGTATGGAACAAATTCCTTCTCTCACCTGTTGAAATGAAATGTTTCATAGATCAATTCAACTCACCCTTTGTTGCTTCATATTTTGATGTGGGAAATGTTTTATTATACGGTTACCCGGACCACTGGATTAAATGCTTGGGTAAAAGAATCAAGAGAGTTCACTTTAAAGATTTCAAAAAGTCTATCGGAACCCTTGACGGATTTGTGGACTTAATGGAAGGTGATGTGTGCTGGCCTAAAGTCCTTGACGCATTCAAAGAAATAGGCTATGAGGGATTTGCCACAGCTGAAATGTTCCCCTACGCCGGAGCACCTATGCTTCAAGTTATTAACACTTCTTCCGCTATGGACACAATACTTAAGAAATAAGAAAGAAGAAATTAAAACCCCCTCCTAACACATAGAGGGGGCTTTTTTTTCTTATCATTTTTTCTTTTTTTGAATAAGATTAAGATTTTTTAGGGCGTTGCTGTTAGGGTCCAACTCAAGGGATTTATATAACAGAGCTACAGCTCTGTTTATTTCTCCTTTATAATAACAAGCCATTCCCAAATTATTATAAGCATCTGCATCAAAAGGATGGTTCTCTATAACTTTACTGAAATCTTCTATTGCTTCATCATATTTCTTATTTATTAAATAAACATATCCCCTATTATACAATGCATCCATATTATTAGGTTCTTGTTCAAGAGCTTTACTGTAATCCAATATGCATTGACCATAATTTAGTGTCTTTTGCAATAGATTACCTCTTTCTATAAGCGCCTCCGGGTAATCCGGATCAAGCTCAAGACATTTATTAATACATATCACTGCTTCTTCATAATTATTTAGGCCTGACATACACAAACTTTTCAAATAGTATGTGGGACCATAACTATCAGAAACAGCCATTGCTTTATCCACATCAATCAATGCAGAATAAAACAATTTCAGCTTTATTTTTTCCTCTGCGGCATCAAGTAAATTACCCATACCTATTAGAGCTTTTGCACTTTGATTCCCAAATTTAACTGTATTAAAATAATTATTCTTCTTCATCTTTAGGTCTTAATATAACCTCACAATAATCGGTAAAATATTTATTTGCAACACGAATAATATCTTTATTTGTAATATTTTGTATCTTTTCCGGAAACTTTTCAAACAAAGTATAATCACCGCAAACTGCTTCGTTCCAAGCGATTTTATGTGCTTTCTTGATTAAATTCAAGTTCTCAATATTGTTTTGTTCCTTAACAAAATCTTTGGTTCTGTTTAAATCTTCATCTGATACACCTATAGATTTTATGTTTTGGATAATATCATCAAAAGCTTTTTTTGCAATATCTATCCTTACATTATCACTATCAACTGTGGACAGAAAGAAATAACCTTGACTTTGACGACGCAACTTTTCATACTTAAAACCTATAAAATATCCGATACCATATTTTTGTCTTATATCTCTAAAAACATAAGATGACTTTCCGGAACCTAATAGAGCACTTAATAAAACACAAGAATAATAATCCTCGTCCTTAACTCCCGGCATAAAATATCCTTGCATATAATAGGTTAATTCATCATTTGGATCATAATTAACTAAATTACAAGTCTTATTTTTATCAAGTTTTTCATTATAATCATAAATAGATCGCCTTTTACTTCTATATGCACCAGAGAAGGCACTTTTCACCAAATCTTTAATCTCTTGATCATCCAAATCACCAACCACTGCTATGACCATATTATTAGGTGAAAAATTCTCTTTATAATACTGAGCAATAGAATTGTTATCAATATTTTTAATGGATTGAACTGTTCCGTTTATAGACCTTTTGTAAGGATTGCCTGTATACATATTTTGTCGTAAAGTATCATACAACCTTTGAAAAGAAGTATCATAATCCATGGTCATATTATCTATAGTTTCATTTTTGGCTTTTTGAATATTCTCTTTGGTTATTCGGGGTTCGGACAAACATTCCCCTATTATATCCAAAGCCTTAGAAAAAGTTTTCTTATGAGTTATTACTTTTATTTCCAAATAATCCAATCTGACAACCATAGATAAATGGCAACCTGTGCTAAAAAACACTTCTTGGAGTTCTTGTGGATTTCTAAGTCTGGTTTGATTTAAAATAAGTTTCGATATAAAAGTAGTCATTCCGAAGTTATATCCCGCTTCAGATACTATTCCGCTCTTTATAATGATACTCATATATACATAAGGGCTTTCTTCCTTACATAAAATGGTTTTGGGAGAAGAATCTTCAATTAATGTAATATCACCAAAACTTATGCTTGGGAGAAAAGCAAAAATCAGAAAGCAGAAAATATATAATAATTTACTCATTTCTTTCACATATCAGTGTTGTATAAACATTAAAATATTTGTTTGCCATTTTAATGACATCATCTTTTGAAACAGCACCTATCAATTTATCATAAGAAAGTGCTGTATTGTAATCATAAAGCACATAATTAAAGCCCACATTATATGTAACGTCTTCTATTTGACTGTTTTTTCCTAAATAATCGGAGAGTATAACACTTTTGGCATCAGTTAAATCATACTCGTCAAAATTGCCGGCTTTAATTCTATCCATAGCGGAAATAATACTGTTTTTAACGAAATCTATATCATCAGTTTGGTAAATAAGAGTAAAAGGAGATGCCCATTTACCTGAATTATGGATATAAACGCTTTTTAGTTTATATTTTGTTCTTATTTCTTTACTTGATAAATTATCTGTCAGTTGGCTCATAACATCACAGGCTATGGCTTCTTCTTTCAAAAAAGTAGGTGCAAGACTCCACATTATTCCAAAATATCCCCTACTTCCGTTTATGTAAAGAGTTTTGCTATGTGGTTTAACATCAACCGGAATATTAAAGGAAGCTTTACTTTGTGTATAATATTTCATTATAACATCGTTTACAGCTTTTTGATCAATATCTCCACAGATAATAATAGATAGGTTTTTTGAAATATAATTGTTATCATAAAATGACTTTAAATCTTCAAGAGTGATACTTGAAATATCATTTCCTTCAATGGGATAGGCATAATAATTATTACCATAGAGAGCTTTCTGCAACATAAATCGTATGTTTGTAAAAGGAGCAGATACTTTTCCTATATATTCATCATAAATAATGGATTTTTCAAGAGATAACTCTTCTTCTGTGACCTGAGGTGTTAACAAAACATAGGACATATACTCTAAAATTTTTGGCAAAAACTCCTTCTTAACTACAAGTTTATATGCGGAATAATCATAATTGGTATAAGCATCACAGGAAGCCCCAAAACTTTCGCATATCTTATCAAATTCTCCTGCTTTCATCTTAGAATTAGAGGCAAATATCAAATGCTCTCCCAAATGAGCTATCCCCGGCAAGCCTTCACCTAATTTCACAAAAACAGATAAAGAGACATAATCACCTTGCAAGCCGGAAAGGAATAAAACTTTCGGTCCATCCGGTATAACCTCTTCTTTAACACTAAATTCTTGAGAATAGGTAAAGGCTGAGATAATAACCAAAAATATAACAATAAAAATGTTTTTCACTTTCAATACCTATATGTATTTTTTTTAAATATAAAATACAAAATATGTTTGTTAAATATAGGGATACATTAGGTTAAAGAATAAAATTAAATATTTCACATTTTTTGTTTTATATTTAAGCAAACAAGTATTTTTTTTGAAAATAATAACTTACATACATATATATTATACTATATAAACTGTGTTTTTACAAATCTTTTAATTTTACATTTAACATTATAAAATGATATAATATATATGGTTCAATGAATAAATATATTAATTTAATAATAATTTTAATAACGCTTTTAATAATTACAATAGGTAATCTGTTAATATTCAGCAGCGCCTCCGGAGGCCCTCATTATATGCATAAACAGATCCTATTCACATGTGTGGGAATTATCTTAGGGCTATGCACTTTTTCCATACCTACAAAAATTTTTGAAAAGTTCACCCCTTATATTTATCTGTTAAATCTTGCTATGCTAATTAGTGTTTTGTTTTTGGGAACAAATATTAACGGTGCAAGACGATGGTTTAACCTTGGGTTTATGAATTTTCAACCTTCGGAATTATCCAAAATATTAATAATCATTTGCCTTTCTGTTTTTCTTTTTAAAAGAAAAGACCGTATAGATAAACCTTCTACCTTTTGGTATTCTTTAATATATACAGCTATTCCCACATTGCTTATTTTTAAAGAACCGGATTTGGGAACAAGTATTGTATTTATTGCAGTGTGGTTTATCATCAATCTTTTTCTGGGAACAAGTTTTAAAAACGTTATTGTTTTTATATTAATCATCTGTGTTCTTTCCTTCGTTACATGGTTTGTTCCCGGAGTATTAAAACCATACCAAAAAGAAAGACTTACAACTTTCCTAAACCCCGAAGCTGACATATTGGATTCGGGATATCATGTGACTCAATCTAAAATAGCTATAGGTTCAGGAGGCATGACAGGAAAAGGATATCTAAAAGGCGGACAAAGAGCCTTAAAGTTTATCCCGGAACAGCATACAGACTTTATTTTTACTGTATTAGGAGAAGAAGAAGGTTTTGTAGGTGGAGCCATACTGTTAATATTATATACTCTCCTATTTATGTGTTTCTTGTATGTGGCTTTAACTACTCCCGATTTAATCGGAAAAGGGATAGTTGTAGGCATTTCAGGTATGTTTATGTTTCAAATTTTCACAAATATAGGCATGACCTTGGGAATAATGCCAGTTACCGGATTACCCCTCATTTTAGTTAGCTATGGAGGAACATCACTAATTACAAGCCTTATGGCAATAGGAATTATACTGGGTATTTCATACAGAAATAAACAAACCGATTTCTTTTAATTAATTATCTTTTTTTATTAATATTATATTTTTTAGAAATATTTATTAAATTAAACCTAATTATAAAAACTTATTTTGGAGAAAAAAAAATGAAGATTGGAACTAAATGTGTTCAAGAGGGATATGTCCCAAAAGACGGAGAACCAAGAGTTTTACCTATTTATCAAAGCACAACATTTAAATACAATACTGCTGAAAGTTTAGGTGACTTGTTTGACCTAAAAAAACCCGGATACTTTTACACAAGACTTGCCAACCCTACCTCAGGCTTTGTTGAAAAGAAAATTGCCGAGCTTGAAGGCGGTGTAGGATGTATGCTTACCGCATCGGGTCAATCCGCTAATTTGGCAGCTATTTTAAACATAGCACAATCAGGAGATCATATTGTATGTTCCAACTCCATTTATGGTGGAACATTCAATCTTATATCTGTTTCTCTTAAGAAAATGGGAATAGATACCACTTTTATAGACCCTACAAGTGATTACGATACTATTTGCAGTGCCATTAAACCTAATACAAGACTTATCTTTGGTGAAACTTTATCAAACCCCACTCTTACAGTTCTTGACATAGAAAACTTTGCCAAAGCAGCCCATGATAACCATATTCCTCTTATAGTTGACAACACCTTCCCCACACCTATTAACTGTCGTCCGATAGAATGGGGAGCAGATATTGTCACCCACGCTTCCACAAAATATATGGACGGTCACGGAACTATTGTTATGGGTGCCATAATTGATTCCGGAAATTTCGATTGGACAAAGGGTAATTTCCCCGAACTTACAGAACCGGACCCTTCCTATCATGGATTAATATATACAGAAACTTTTGGAAAAGCCGCATATATTACCAAATGTGTTACTGCTGTAATGAGAGACTTAGGCATATCTCCCAGTCCTTTCAATTCTTTTTTACTTAATATGGGACTTGAAACTCTTCATTTAAGAATGAAAAGACACAATGATAACGGTATTGCTGTTGCCAAATATCTTAAAAATCATCCAAAGGTTATGTGGGTATCATATCCGGGTCTTGAAGATAATCCTTATTATGACCTTGCTCAAAAGTATCTCAAAGAAGGTCAAAGCGGTGTAGTTTCATTTGGTGTCAAAGGCGGAAAAGAAAAAGCAATGAAAGTTATTAATAACTTTAAAATGATATATATTGTTACTCACGTGGCAACACTTACATCCTCATGTCTCCACCCTGCATCAACAACTCACAGACAACTATCCGATGAACAACTTAAAGAAGCCGGAATTTTGCCGGAACTTATAAGATTATCAATTGGAATTGAAGATATAGATGATATAATTGCAGACCTTGACCAAGCTTTATCATTAATTTAAAGTTATAAATTTGTCCTATCGCTTTATATCAAATGCCGTAGGAAACTATTAATATTTTCCCAATTAAAAACAGAGGAGTCTCAAATTGACAGATATAGAAATAGCTCAAAATGCATCATATAAGCCCATTAAAGATATAGCCGACCAAATACATATCCCTAAAGAATATCTCTTATATTATGGCAAAAACAAAGCTAAAATTGACCTAAAATTATTAAAAGATATAGATAGTAACAAAGACGGAAAGTTAATTATAGTAACAGCTATAACCCCTACTCCCGCCGGTGAGGGTAAAACCACTACTCTTATAGGTGTTGCAGACGCTCTTAGAATATTGGGAGAGAATGCTGTAATAGCAATGCGAGAACCTTCTTTAGGACCTTGTTTTGGTATCAAAGGAGGAGCATGTGGCGGTGGATATGCTCAAGTTATACCTATGGAAGATATAAACCTTCATTTTACAGGTGATTTTCATGCCATAACAAGTGCCCACAATCTTCTTTCCGCTATGATAGATAATCATATTTATCAAGGCAATGAATTAGGAATAGATATTAATTCAATTACTTGGAAAAGAGTTTTGGATATGAACGACAGAGCATTGCGAAATATAGTCATAGGATTAGGTGGAAAAACCGGTGGAGTTCCAAGAGAGTCCGGTTTTGAAATAACCACAGCTTCCGAAATAATGGCTCTTTTCTGCTTGGCTACAGACTTTGAAGACCTTCAAAAGAAACTTGCTAATATAGTTATAGGTAAAAATAAAGAAGGTAATCCCGTCACAGCTAAAGATCTACATGCTGACGGTGCTATGGCTGCTCTTTTAAAAGATGCTATTAATCCCAATTTAGTTCAAAGCCTTGAAGGAACTCCAGCATTTGTTCATGGTGGACCCTTTGCGAATATTGCTCATGGTTGTAATTCACTTATTGCCACTAAACTATCTCTAAAGTTAAGCGATTGGACAATTACGGAAGGGGGCTTCGGTTCTGACCTTGGTTGTGAAAAATTCTTTGACATAAAATGCAGATTAGGTGGTCTTTCTCCTCACGCAGCCATATTGGTTTGCACTATAAAAGCCATAAAAATTCATGGCGGTGTAGCAATATGTGATATTAAAGAAGAAAATCAAGAAGCCATAAAAATAGGTTTTGATAATGTTATAAAACATGTGGAAAATATAAGAAGTTTCGGTATAGAACCTATAGTTGCATTGAATAAATTCCCCACAGATACTCCTGCAGAAGAAGAACTTTTTATGAATTTATGCAAAGAACATAAGTTTAAAGCAGCCATTTCCGACGTTTGGGCAAAAGGTGGCGAAGGTGCCATAGAAATAGCTAAAATCCTAAAAGAGATAAAAGCGGGAGAGTTTAAATATTCCTATGATACCAATGACACAATAGAGAATAAGATAAGAACTCTTTGTCAAACAATTTATGGAGCAAAAGATATTAGCCTATCTCTTGACGCCAAAAAATCCATAAAAGAAATAGAAAGTTGGGGTATGGATAAATTGCCTATATGTGTTGCAAAAACCCAATATTCTTTGTCAGATAATCCAAAATTACTCAATAGACCAAAAGATTTTATAGTTCAGATAAGAAATGTAAAACTTTCAGGTGGTGCCGGTTTTATAGTAGTATATGCCGGAAATATAATGACCATGCCCGGTCTTCCCAAAATCCCCGCCGCTAATAACATAAGTATTAATAAAGGCCAAATAACAGGATTATTCTAAAGAAAAAAGGAGCTCTATGCTCCTTTATTTTTTTTCATCTTTACTATTCTTCTCAATGAACCCCCTTTAGGGGGGCTACGAGGAAAATCTTTGATTTTCCCGTGGGGGGCCGTCCGAAACTTTTTGGGAGCCCTTGGTGAGGGGGAGGCTGCAAGTCATAGACTTGTCCTATCTATACCCCTCCTTGAATCCTCAAGGGATGGGACCCTTGGGTTTCGATGGGTCTAGTCAAAAATCTTAAATTTCACCCCTAAAAGTTTCATAAATTCAACTTTTGAGGACCCCAAATTGGTAAAGATTTTTGCCGTCGGTCACCGAAAAATCTGTCCCCCTAAACCGTAGGTTTGGGGGGTGGCAGTTGCATTAGCAACTGACGGGGGGATGGATATTATAATTTTCCGGCTCTTGCTAAAAACG